>NZ_JBFTHS010000020.1:0-91423 GCF_056394365.1 Lysinibacillus sp. 10T31 | reverse complement strand
TTCCCAGTACTAAAGACCATACTTTTAGTGTTTCAAAAAGTTTAGAGCTACGGTCCGCATCATTTACTAGGTATATCAATATTAATAAAAATCCTGCTCCGATGATATATGCAAATAAATGCTGAAAAGACCCTTTCAAAGAATTACGAGCATATGCGAAACCAGTCTTTTTTTCAGGTTTTGTTCCCTCTTTTTTTATGTAGTATAAGAACCTTTCATCAGCCCAACGAACGATACTCTTTCCAAAAGCAATCGACACACCTAAATAGATAGCGCAATTGCGTGAGACTCAGTTGCATTTCCACCCTTTAATAGATCCATAGCAGTTACGATTAACAGAAACAAATCAATCACGGGTGTTAGAAGTAAAAAGAACGATCCCATTTTTTTAAAGTTAAATACATAACGTAAAGTTAGACCGAGTATTATAACAATCCAAAAACCAATTTCTGCTGCAATAATTGACCAAGTAATAAAATTCAATTAACCACCCCACACTTTTACTTACAAAAAATCTAGTAGTATAAAAACACACGCTTATATAGCGTATATTATATTATAAGGAGAAACAATAAAAAAATTCCACCTTTTATCAAATTAACCATATTAATTCAGCGAAAACCACTTTGCGAGCTTGCACTAACTAAATCCTCTTACACTTTTTTTGAATACCTTTTATTTTAAACAGCCTCAGATCTATTACCCTCTTCATCCTATGATTTAGTCATTTACTTTTTCCTTACAAAAGAAAAAACACCCTATGTAAGCGAGCAGACTAGTCCAATTTTGACATGGATAGTTTGAACACTTACATTCAGTGTTTTAATTACCTCTATATAGTTGGGTTGAGGTTATGAAAGATATTTAGTGACGTTATTTATGTTTAGACAACTTTTCATGCTTATGCTTGTAACGCCTCAATTGTTTGAGCTACTTGCTCTTCTGTTAAATTGTGACGCACGATGTAGCGGTTGCGCGCATGCTTTGTACATTCGATTGTACAGCCACCTAAATGCTTTGCTTCATTTTCTTCAGATGCGATGATTTGCTTGTTACATTCAGGGTTTGCACAGTTAATGTAACGTTCACAAGGTACACCGTCATAGTGATCGCGACCGATAATCACATGCTCTACTTGATTGATTGGCACCGTTAAACGCTCATCAAATACGTACATTTGACCGTCCCATAATTTGCCTTTCGCAACAGGGTCTTTTCCGTATGTTGCAACACCGCCATGTAATTGACCGACATCGCCAAATCCTTCACGTTTCATCCAGCCCGAAAACTTCTCACAACGAATCCCACCCGTGCAATATGTTAAAACATTTTTCCCTTCGAATAGCTCGCGGTTTGCACGTACCCATTCCGGTGTATCACGGAAGTTTAGTACATCTGGTCGAATCGCGCCACGAAAATGGCCGACATCGTATTCATACGTGTTACGCACATCTAATACGACTGTATTTTCATCTTGCATTTCAGCAAGGAATTGTTCTGGTGACAGGTAGCGACCTGTTAATTCATGTGGGTTTACGTCTTCTTCTAAGCCTAAGTTTACTAACTCACGACGTGGGCGTACGTGCATTTTTTTGAATGCATGGCCATCTACCGCATCAATTTTGAAGACAATGCCTTCAAATAATGAGTCTACTTGCATGTTTGCCATGTATTGCTCTGTTTGCTCAACCGTACCTGAAACAGTACCGTTAATGCCCTCATTAGCTACTAAAATACGACCTTTTAAACCGATCTCTTTACACATAGCTAAGTGCGTTGCCGAAAACGCAGCTGGATCTTCAATCTTCGTGTAATGGTAATATAATAAAACTTGATAATTCATTGTTTTTCACCTATCATTTCAATATTTGCAGGATATTCCTGATAGTGTCTTTTACGACTTATTAACCATATAGGATAATCATTTAAAATGCTATCGGTAATTAGACTGAAATGGGGATATATATTGTTTTTAAAGAATTTGTGAAGTGGTCAGCGGACCTTTTTTATAAAGAAGTGTTATTCCACAATCTGGCCCGATTGTGGGACATAAGCCTTTCTAGCTCTAATTTTATCTAACCTTATGAATGTGATGTTAATGGAAATAAAGGTCGTTCTGTTCCGAATTTTATCATCGGTCGAATAAACAAAATATCGTCCTCAACGTCTATTACTTCAGATTCTGCATCTTTACAATCAGGGATTAAGTGAAAAATAATTCTTTTTATTTCTGAGGATGTAATGTAACTTAAAAACTTAAAACCTCTTCTATATCAATTTTAGTGCGACTAATAACATCGAAAAGATGCAATTCTTCACCCTCTCTTTCGAATATTACAATAACGTCTTCTTCTTCGATAAAATAAATTGAATTAGGAAATACAATAAGAAAATAGAACATTAGTAAACTTCCATTTTCTCCCACACCTAAAATTGATGACGCTGGAATCCTCTCCGTTGACCGCTTCAACTTCGTGCAGATACACATCGCGCTGGTCTTCTGCACATATAAACTATGCGACCGGATTTTATCTTTGATACCAGCTAAAGGCTTATTGAAAATATAGAATATATAAATTGAAAAGATATGTTATCTTCTAATCGATAATGAGCAAATGGGCGAATTAAAAAGAATTAAGGATAAACCATAATTAATCATTTCTAGCCATCATTTCAACATTGTATTTATCATCACTATACATATTTCTGAATACTTTTGTAAAAAAATAAGAAAGTATTTGCTTATAACGCTAAAGTGCAGTTTTTATGTATAAGCTTATAGACCTTTAACAAGTCAAAAGTCTATAAGCTGAATTGTTTTCAATTTCTATTTACTGTTTTGGTGTATTTGCGGTAAGTGGATTACTGTTTGCTACTAATTGCACTGGTGTCGTGCCTTGCTGAGAAGACTGTGACATTTGTTGTGCATCATTTAACCCAAAGCGTTTCATTACACCAAAAATAGCCGCCGCGCCTATAATTCCCAATGTTAAAAATCTCACTAATAAAATCCTCCTGTCTCATACTGATTATTTTAAAACAGCTTTAGTATTGGATATCCTATGTGGTTTATACTGTGAGTTTTTTATTCGGATTGCGGATTATTTGTATAAATAACACAAAATAGCAAAATAAATGGTACGAATTTCGAATGGAGGTAGAGCATGAATATTAAAATTGCTCCATTAAAAAAGAATCCCACAAATAGAAATATTATATGAAGAACTGTTTTTAGAAATGTCCAAACTACATCCTAAATACATATCACCTGCAAAAACAGGATGTAGAGTTTCTTAAAAACATCATTTTGGAAGAAAAATCTGACATTTTTGTTGCTGAATTAGATAACAACATTACCGGATTTTTACTAATTCAAGAATTAGCTACTCCTCCTTATTCTTGTATCGTCCAGCATAATTATGCCTATATTATGGATGTAATTGTTGGAGGCCAATACCAAAGTAAAGGCATTGGTTCACTATTGCTATGAGAGGCAAAAAAAGGGCAGAAGAGCGCAAATTAGATTACTTGGAGTTAAGCGTTTTAGCAGAAAATATTGGCGCTATTAACTTGTATGACAAACATGGATTTAATGAAACGAGCCGTACTTTGCGATTAGAACTTTAAAGATATGTATTATTATTAGAGCCTGCATTGAAAAAAGCAGGCTCTTTTATATTAGGTCAAAATGTAAACTTCCTCTCTTTTACTTATAACCTCTAAAGTCCATTACATAAAGTCTTTCCACGTAAAATCAATACTTAAAATACCAATCGGAAGCTCGTTAGCAATATAGTTTTTTCCAACGGCCACTTTTGGTTTACGGAAACATACAAGATTATTATAATAACCAAAAGCTCGGCAAATAGACGGACGTACCGAATGAATTCCACACCGATCATTTATTTCGTCATAAAAAATACAAGTTCCATAAAAACGTTGTTGATTTTTTAAATCTAGGCTCGTTTTTTTAGGCATCGCTTTGATTTTCTTTTTTATTTTCTTTAACTCTTGTTCTGTAATTGGAACAGGCCCACAACACATCCCTCTACAGCCTTTACAAGGTAATTCTTCCATAAAACAATCATCTCCTAGAAAAAGCAAGTGATATAATTCGTTTTTTGATTTAAATTCTCTAGTTCAGTAATTCAATTAAAGCAAAAAAAATAGGACTCTCCTGGCCAGGAGAATCCTATTTTACACTTAAAATTAATAATTGCAAATTATAGCACAAATGAATTATTTTGTCAATGAAACAATCTACACAATTACTAGTATTTAGCATAATAATATTTATTTAAAATATCAATGATCACATTATTTATTTTTTCTAAATAATCATCTGAAGGGAAATGTCCCATATTAAATGATTGAAAAATAGTTATATTTGGTATGACTTGTTCAGCTCTTTTTTGATTTTCTTTTCTGGAAAGAAAATATCCTTTTCTCCAGCGATAATTAATGTAGGAGAAATGTAATTTTTTAATTCTTTTCTACCTGTTAGTTTCGGCATTTCTTGTTCTAATTTTACGTAACGAAAAATATCTCCAATAATCTGCCGATCAAAATCTTTCATGCAATTAGCAGACATTCTATCAGCTATTTGCTCAAGATATTTGGCTGACGAAGAATTTTTAAACAGTAGCAAAGGGATTAAGATATGTTGAATCATCTCCATTTTGGAGCCAAATTTTAATCCAGCTGGGGATACAAGCGTTGCACAATCAATCCTATCTGGCATATAAGCAGCGAGCCTTAAAATGATACCCGCTCCATACGATGGTCCTAAGAAAGCACATTTCTTAATATTAAAATAATCCATCAATTCAACTATCCATTGCGCAAAGCTAAAATCCTTAGCTGAAATTCTCTTTTGCTCACTATATCCTGGGTGACCAATCGTGTCAGGCGCATATATTCTATATTTTTTTATTAACGGCTTAAACCAGGATAATGTCATCGGATTAATGCAATTCCCACCTTGAAAAATAAACAATGGCTTTCCTTCTTTTGGACCCGCCATAAGCACATGTGTTTTTCCGATGGATGTATCCACAAAAGCTCTTTCAACTTCAAAATCAAGAGAATTTAAATACTGCTCATAGTGATTTAAAATTTCCAATCTACCTTTTTCACTAGTATAAATTGAATGCTTCATTAGTTCCCTCCTGCATTAATTTTACAGGATTTGGCTAATTTTTAAACCATTTTATTTAAAATGTATACTCTTCCCCATCTTCCGGTACGAATACATGAGTAACAATTCCTTTTTCATTGATAAAGTTTCTTAAATCCTCTCTTGATAATGTCCAATGATTGACCGCTTCCATATGACTCACGATAATTTTTGCGTTTGAAGCAGCTTTGTATACTTCAAAAATATCGTCCTTCCCCATTATGAGAGAGCCTCCCTCTAAAAATTGATTGTCTCCCCCATTAACGACAATAATTTCTGGATGATTATTTTCGAGCACTTCTTGAACTCCTTCATACCATACAGTATCTCCGGCGATATATAATTTTTTCTCATTTGGATGGTTAAAGACAACACCACATACTTGACCAATAAATTTTAATATTTCTCCCCTGCCATGTTGACCTTCTGTTTTGATTAATTGAATACCTTTATAAACTGTATTTTCTTGTAAAACTTCGACATTGAAAAAGCCAGCTTTTTTAACGTCATTGGCATCCTCTTCATTTTGCACAAACATTTTAAGATCTTTCGGTAGTACCTCTTTAGCAACTTCATCAAAATGATCTAAATGTAAATGAGTTACGATTACAGCATCGACATTAATGAGATTGTCGATGGCTGTTGGTAATTCAACTAATGGGTTATTTTGATCCTGTCTCACCGAATTTTGAACGGGAGGATATGCACCTTTATTTGCTAAAACTGGGTCAATTAAAAACCTTTTCCCTGCATATTCGATTACTAAAGTGGCATTACGAATTTGTTGAATTTTCATATTTATAGCTCCTTTTCTTTACATTACATTTAGTTTATACTATGTCCAAATAGTAATTACATAGCTAAAATCAAGTCTTTTAGCAATTTGACTTGAATAATGAAAGGAGTTACTACATGTTAGATAGTACGGATCTGCGTATACTAGATGAGCTTTCTAAGAACAGTCGTATTACGATGAAGGAATTGGGTGAGAAGGTTCATTTGACTGGGCAAGCGGCGTCAACGAGGGTGAAAAGACTTGAAGATAATGGGGCTATTGAAAGCTATACAATCAATGTGAATCATATAAAATTAGGTAGCAATGTCCATGCATTTATTAATATTTATACAAAAAGTCCGTACCATGAACCTTATCTGTCGTTTTTAAAAACACAACAGCAATTTATTGTTAATAACTTTAAAATCAGTGGAGATAGTTGCTATCTTCTTGAATGCAGGTTTCCGTCAAACGAAGTATTAGATCAATTTTTAGTCGATTTAAATAAGCACGCAAACTATAAATTGTCTATTGTCATTAGTAAATAATGAGATACCAGGCTCTCTTCATAGTTTAGCCTGGTATCAATTCTGATTGTTGTCATACAATTTTTAATTTTCCACTTTCACATAAACACTACCAAATAACTTACCATCAATATAGGCATCAAGCTTCCACATGCCGCTTGTTGGGAAAGTCATATTTGTTGGAGCATGGTTATCTGCCCCGCTATTCGGTCCAAGGAACTTAGCATTTGAAACCAATTCCACTTCTTTACCTGTCAATTGGTGAGTTCCCTTGACGCGAAGGAAGTCTCCTGATTTAACGCTCTCTCCCCAAAAATGCCAGCCATATTTTCCTGTTTGGCTAACCACTATTTTTTCTTCTTCACTATGCGTAAATCCTAATAATTGCGGTTCACCAATGAAGCTTAATTTTTCAGATGTAAAATACTCACTTTCTTGCCACTCATTTTCTTTTGCTAGAGCTTCTCCAACTAGTCCGGTACTATTATCCTGTTGAATTATGGCGTCGGATTCTTTATGTGAGCAACCTACTAATACCAATCCACATAATGTGATGAAACCTATAATTCTTTTCACGTCGAATTCCCCTTTTTATTGTTTAACGATGATATTTCATTTTTTGTTACAAAATTTATCATTGTCATTTCCGTTATATTCTAAGAGTAATTGCACACTCTAAAACGTATCTAATCAATAACGGAGGTTATAGCAATGAAAAAATTCTTATATATCGGAGCAATGGCAGCATTCTTAATAACTGCTTGTTCTTCTCATGACGAAGCTCCAGCTAGTGAACAAGCGGAAGCAAAAGAAAAGACCGTCAATGCTGAAACAAAAGAAAATCTTGAGAAAAGCTATCTATATGAAGCGGAAGATCCGTTTACAAAATGATTGAAGAGGACAGATAACTAATTAAGGTTATCTGTTCTTTATTGTGTACTTTCAAATACATTCCATTACATGTTATGATCAAATTTATATAAAAAACTGCACCTCCAAAAAATGGGGTACAGCTCATATTAAATAATCTTATTTTACCACCAACTCACGCTTACATTGCTTTCATTTTTCTTTCTTTTTAAGAACAACAAACGATATTGCTGTCCCTTGGTTTGGTTTACTTTTAATGTGAAGTCCCTTACCGTAATGTTGTTTTAAACGAAGATCTGTATTAAGCAATCCAATTCCAGTTGATGTCTCCGATTTTCTTACAAGTAAACGTTCCATCGTCGTGTCATCCATGCCAATACCATCATCCGACACAGTTATCTCAATATACGTGTCGTAATCTACAATGCGAATATGAATATTTCCGCCATTTTCACGGGGCAAAATTCCATGTTTTAAAGCATTTTCAATCAATGGTTGGATGGTCAGTGATGGGATCATGACGTCTGTCGAAACTTCCGAATCCCACGTGACATTTATCCGCTCCCCGAAACGTTCCTTATGAATATATAGATAGGATCGAACAAGATTTAACTCATCCTCAATTGGAACAAGTTCATCAATATTTTGGAACTTAAATGACTCCCTTAAAAAATCACTCAGTGCTTCAAGTAGCTTACTAGTACGCTCGATATCAATGTCGCTTAACGTAATTATGGCATTTAATGTGTTGAATAGGAAATGGGGCTGTATTTGTGCCTGAAGCCAAGCTGCCTCCATTCGAAGTCTTTCTTGTGCAGATTGTTTAACGTCGGTTAGAGCCTTCGCTCTAGACCTTAATTCTAAAGCATCCACAGGCTTCGTGACGTAATCATTAGCACCAGATAAAAATCCATTCTCAATGTCTTGAGTCTGACTTCTTGCCGTAAGAAGTAACACAGGAAGTTCTGTTATTGAAAATTGCTGACGAATTGCACGTACTAATTCGTAGCCAGACATATTTGGCATCATCACGTCTGAAATGACCAAATCCCACTCATGAGACTCTAATTTTTCGAGTGCTTTACTACCACTTGTAACCGTTACTAAGTCGTATTTTTCTATTGAAAGTATTGTTTCGATCACTCTTAAGTTCACTGGATCATCATCGACGACCAAAACTCTAGGTCGATTTGCTTCAATGATTGAATGGTTTACAGTTTGATCATCGAATGGATTTGTAGAAGTCGCTACTGCTGATTCTTCCTTCGCACTTGATAGCAGAGCCTCGTGTTCTGTAGCATTTTGCTCATCAGGTAAGTCTGATATAGGTAAGGTAAAAGTAAATTCAGAACCTTTTCCTACGATTGAATTTGCCTGTAAAGTTCCCCCATGTAGTTCAACCAAACGTTTACTAATACTAAGCCCTAGCCCAAATCCACCTTCAATCATCGCCTTACTAAGGGTACCCTGCTCATAAGGTTCAAAAATACGTTGAATGGTGTCCTCATCAATACCAATACCAGTATCCGAAATGACAATTTCCGCCATTCCATTTTTCACATGGCCTGATATTGTCACTTCACCTTCGTTCGTGTATTTCACCGCATTATGAAGAAGATTGAAAACAATTTGAATAACTCTATTTTCATCAGCAACTACTTTTGGAAAATTTTCAGGGATTTGATTAATTAACTGAATCTGCTTTCCTTCCCTCATAACATAGAGCATATCTAACACACCCGATACAATTGGGTGAATCGAAAATGTTTTACTGTTTAGTTTGGGATTATTTTCTTTTAAGCTCATAACATCTAGTAAATCATTTAACATTAGTGACATACGCCATCCGACAGACAGCACTGTTTCTAAATCCTTGACACTTTTGTCACTGAGCACACGATCTTCTCTTTCCAAAACAGCTTTTGAAATGTTAAGGATCCCATGAAGTGGATTTCGTAATTCATGAGACGTATTGGCAAGAAATTCATCCTTTAACTTAACTGTTTTTTGGAGCTTAATAGCAAGTTCTTTTGTATCCGAATGGACTTTAGCATATCCTTTAAACCATAAAATAGCCAAACAAGCTACTGTTATAACAAGATCAAATGGATACATAATTACTTTGATTCCAAAAATAAGAAGTAGTCCATGCCAAATAAGGTTATTACCAAATGCTAAAATGGCAAGAAGTAAAAAAATATTACTTTCTATCTCTTTCATCGATTTTCGCGTTACTGTTAGGATCGTTATAACGATCGGGATTCCTAAAATCATAATGTAAATGCCTTGATTGATTACTATATAGCGAGTAGTCAACACAATTGTCAACAATGATGCTATACCACAGAAAATACTAAACAAACGAATATATTTTCTCACATGTTGAGGTAACCAATGTTTTATGCATTGAAGCATTGAAAAGCCTATGCCGACCATAGAAAGATGAACTATTTTAAAGGCCCAGTCGTAACTAATCGGAAACCAATAAGATAATAATTTGTCATCGCTTCCTAATAGGAAATAAATCATACTGTTAATCGCTAACAGTGAAAAGTAAAGTAATCTTCTTTCTTCCATGTTTCCAACAAAAAATAAAATAATGGAATAGATAGCATGTAGTAAAAAAACAACTGCTACTAGTTGTTGCATATTTATCGACAATTGAGTTTCACGAGCTAATATATCTTCTTTCCCAAATTTAATGGAGCGAACAATTCCACCGTTGCGAGGGTCCTTAAAGTTTGAAGCCTGAACAATAATGTCGATTTCTTTGTGACCGTTCGCTTCAAAAGAAGCAGTATACGGAATATTCTTGGCAACTGTTTTTTCTGCACTTTCCCCTATTTGGCCTGATTTTACCAACTGCCTACCATTTACATATATTTCTGAAGAACTTCGAACACTTGGAACTCGAATACTGTATGTTATATTGTCTTCTGGATTAACGAGTAATTTTAAGTGATAAGTACCGTAACCATAAGGTGTTATCTCTCCCTCTTGTAAAGATGAACTCCACCCTTTAGGAACCTGTATGTATTTAGCATTCTTCGAGGATTCTGAATGCTGTTCTTCACTAATCAACCATTTATAAGGATAAAATTCCCACTCTCCATCAAGTGTAACAGCATGACCGTCATTAAAATTCCAATTTCTTAAATCCATTTGACCTTTTACGGCATGTGGTTGATCTGTATTATTAAATACCTGCAGCCATAAAATTCGTGAGCCTGTTAGAAATATAATAAACAAGCTTATGATGAGAGTAATTTTTTTCTTTCCCATTCAAAATAATTGTCAAAAGGAAGATTGTATTTTTCTGTTATAATACAAAATCCTTATGCCAAAGTACACCTCCTTCGATATATTATCCTAACAGAGTTACCGTTACTTTTAAATCTAATTCTTTCACTAAAATCCAAATTTTACAATGTATTAATATTAAACAACCTTTTATATAACAGAAAAAAGAAATTTAAGATTACATGGCAAATCCGATTTTAAGTAGTCAATACCATACAATAATTGCTGAAAAATATGATCTACACTTACTGTCATATTACTAAAGCAAAGGGTGTTCATGAGATTTTAGAAGAAAGAACCGTTCACTTTGATTATGATTTACAGATTGAAGCCTAACGTTTCCATGGAAACGTTACATAAAACACTTGTAACTGCCGTTTCACTTACGTTACATAAAACACTTGTAACTGCCGTTTCACTTACGTTACATAAAACACTTGTAGCTGAAGATTCTCTTTCGCTCCCAAAACACTTGTACCTGCCGCCACGCTTTCGCCACAAAAGACATTTGTTGAAAAAAAGTGAAAAATCACCAAAACTCAAATTGGAGTACCTGGTGATTTTAATCATTATCAAATGCTATAAAGTTTATTAACAGCTAATATATCTTCCGGGTTAGTAATATACCTGTATGAAAAGCACTTACTAAATTTATCTTTATTGCCTTCTCCTCATAAAGCAACAAAACCGACATTATAACAGCCGCATTAGTAGCTAATATGTCTGTTAGCTGCTCCTCAATATTAATCCAATTGTTCGGTTCAATCTGTAACAGCTTTTACAGTCATGCATTGTATCATCCAGATTAAACAAAATTGAATCCATATTTCCTCCTCATATTACACTAGCTTCAACTGTTTCAAAGCATAATCGGTGGTCATTGTTATGTTTTCTGGTATTTCATCTATTGAGAACCACTTCACTTTCTCTAAAGCATGTGGCTCCCTATTTTGTACTTCCCCATTTGTAATCCGAGCAGCGAAAGTAGGTGCAACATAATGTGTATCTTCTGAATGAATAATATGATTGGTCACACATACTAATTGTGTTATTTCGATGTCCACACCAAGCTCTTCCTTAATTTCACGTATGATTGCGTTTTCTATTGTTTCCATGTAGTCAACCTTGCCACCAGGTAAGCTCCAATAGCCGGCTTCAGGTGCTTTTTTACGTAAAACGAGTAAAATTTTGTTGGACTTATCTAGGATAACTGCTCCCACGCCAACTTTTGGTAATCTCTCTTTTTCCACTTTTATTTCCTCCCCTATTAATAATAGTGCATATATAGTTATTTATAGTATTATCCCCTTATTTAAGGGACACTTTTATCAAAGTAGTCTTTTATCTTTATTGCAATTTTATTTTTTAAGTTAGATGATTACCTCCTCCCCTTTTTACAGCGTTCCGTATTATAGATTGTAGAAAGGAGGAAGTTATTAATGAGCTATTCAGGTGATGGTTACGGCACAGGGTCAGCTTTTGCACTAATAGTAGTACTATTCATTCTTTTGATTATCGTTGGCGCTACTTTCATTAAATACTAAAAATCGACACCGTCAACATCTCTATTGCTCATATTTTTACAAGATTAATATAAATTTACCCCATACCTTCTAAATTAATTACTAAGGGTCACTTTCCTCCGGTGACCCTTTTTTTTTTGATTTCTAAAAATAAATATGTACAATTAACGACAAAAACATGTTGATTAATAATATTTTACCTTCTCATACTAAGGATGATTTCCGTTGCGGGTTAATCACTTTTGATGTGGGAGTATCGACAACTAGACAGCACTTAACAACAAAAAGTTCAGGAGCTCAAAATAAATTGAGAACCTGGTCTTTTTGTCTATACCATACGGCTTTGAAATGATTTGGGTTCATTCTTTTATCATATCTAAGAACTAGGTCGTTGTTTGTTGAAACGGGTAACCACACAAGTCATTTGGTTTGAAAATATAAACCCTTACCTACTGGCTGAACAGTTTCTAGTACAATATCAACCATTTTTTCATTAACTAGATTTCTTATTATCCAAGCTACTAAATCTTGCGCAGCATAACATCCTGCAGCAGTCGAAATATTTCCTTCGTTGACGAAACTTTGTTCAATAACATCTACACCAAATTCTTTAAGTTGCTCTACTACAGATGGATATGTTGTAGCTTTTTTACCAGTTAATAAACTCTTTGCTCCTAGTAGTAGCGCACCCGAACACATAGAGCCTATTAATTGTCTTTTAGGATCTAAATGAATCTTATGAAGATATTCTTGATTTTGATATAAATCTTGAACACCCTTTCCGCTTGCAAATATTACAGCATCAGCAGAAGGAATATCAGATAGGCTACCTGTCATAGGTATTCGTAAGCCTGACATAGATACATGTGTTTCTTCTGTTCCCAATAGTTGGACATCCCAATCTGAAATACTACCAACTAACCGTACACGATTTAATAAATCCCATGGTAAAAAAACATCTATATCTGTGAAATTATCGAAACAGACAATTGCAATTTTCATTTCCTTCCCCTCCAATATTTAAACATTTCTATTGTAACAACTTAAAGGAATAATATGGTATTCAACATTTATTAATGAGAATCCCTTTTATTTCATCATTTTAACGATAAAAACCAAGACAGTAATTAAATAATCTTGGTCTTGGCCTTTTATGATGTTTTTTACTTAATTAAAGAAAAAATATTAGTATCATATGGAACACCGTTTTGGTGCATATAATTTTTTAATATCCCTTCTTTTTCAAAGCCTAATTTTGTTAACAGCTTGTTTGAAGCATCATTTTCAGTAAAAACAATCGCTCCAATACGCATTAAATTCATCTCTTGAAAGCCAAATGATATTACTCTTTTAACAGCTTCCTTTGCATATCCTTTTCCCCAGCTCTCGGGAAAAAGTGCATAACTGATGTCAGCTCTTTTATGCTCAGTGGACCACTCTTGAAAACCAATTGTACCAATAATATCTTCTTGCCCTTTTAATGCAATTCCCCATTTAATACCGCGTTTTTCATCATAATTCTTAGAAAAATTTTTAATTATTTGTTTAACCTGCTCTAAACTTGTTAATGGATTCTGCCCGTAATGGCGCAAAACATCTGCATTTGAAAAGCAATTCAAAACATCTTGAGCATCATGTTCAGTAAGTTCTCTTAACACTAATCGTTCAGTTTCTAAAATAGGAAACATATTCTTCACTCCATTTCCAAATAAGGTATATGTTAGATTCTATATAAAAAGAGTGAGAGTTGCATTATTTATTTTTCAAATAATTACATTCAATAAATTTCGCTATGGCCATCATGGCTGAGAAAACAATTCCCTATCAATTTTATAGGGTTAAATCCCCATACATAAGGTAATTTGCCCTGAACTCATTACTTAGTACTACATAGTATAAAGATAAAAAGAAAAATCATGTATTTGAATTCATGTGTTTGTAATAGTAATTTATCAACAAGTAGATTATGCGATAGTATTGGAATATTGATGGCTTAAGATATAAACTATTTACAAAATGAAAACATTGGAGAAAACGACAGTATCTCCCAATTCCTTTTGCCACAGGACCTTCAAATATCCGCTTTGTAGTTAGTATTGCTAAAGGCACATACCATGCTTGCCAGTCTCATCGGATTCAATTCTTGCTGTTAATAGGGCGCTATTTTAGACAAAAATTCAATTATCAGTCTTTGATTGTGGCGCTTACTTATATGCGCAAAGATAAGGTGGGATCCAGCGTTGGAAGTTACTATCAAAATGTTTAACAAGAAAATGAGGTCTAGGTAGAAATGGATACGTTTTATGTGAATCATGCTTTGTAAGTGGAATGTCGCCATTAATCCTTCTTCTTAGTGCCTTCAGCTGATAAAAAAAGTGAATGTACGATAAAAGTTGTGGCGAAATGCTTCAGCTTTTTATAAAATAATACAACCTTTTCTTTCTACAACTAATCTGCTTTAAATTTTAGAAGGGAGGAAATTGTTTTGAGTTATTCAGGTTATGGATCAGGCACGAATTTTGCCTTTGCTATTGTTTTATTCGTTCTTTTGATAATTGCCGGTCTTGGCTTGTTTTATTTATTAAGAACTTTAGTATGGAGCGGTGTGTAGTATTCCCCAATATTCCAAATGTTCAGGACTGCTACTTATACACTTGTTTTTAATGAAAGGTTAAATTAAAGAATGAGCTAGCGGACAATAGACGCTATATTTGGCTCCGTTCTAGGGCTTGCGTGTATGAATATTACCCATAACGGAAGTCCTTTTTCATGTTTGTATATATTTGGATGATTGTTCAACTATCCTTTTCCACCTTTTAATACTTTTTACTTCTTTCGGAAATTATTTTATTATCTTGCTTCTTTCAATCAAGATACCTCGTTAAATGGTTAATTTCATTTTTCTACTGACGCTTTTCATATTAAAATGTTTATAAAAATCAATTGCTTTGTCATTAAATTCCCAAACATTTAACTCGACTGAGTCAACTTCCTTTTCTTTAGCCCAAGTGATACAAGCATTAAATAACATTTTTCCAATTCCTTTTCTTTGTAAGTCTGCTTTTACACCAAAATCGTGTATGTAAGCATATTTTCTTTGAACAAGCGAGTCGAAAGGTGGAGATGCTTCAATACTTATGACTGCGAAACCCAATACAATTTCATCTTCCTTTGCCACTAGAATGTCACTCTCTTCGTTGTCAATTAAGTCTTTATAATAGGATTCGGGCATTACAGACTCGACACATTTAAAAATCGTTGGTTCCTCCATCACATGCTCTTCATGCCCTTCTTTTACAATCTCATTCACAGCGAAATAATCTTCCTCTGTTGCAATAAAAACCTCGATTGTCATCACTCTAGCCCCCTCATTTCAATTCCCCATAATATCCCCCTATTATACAGATAAACAAGAAGTAATGGAATGATATCCCAGTTATATATCATCTTTTTAATGATAATTGTTCATGAATCTAGTTGTTCCATAGATTTTTTAAATTAGAAAATTGGGCATGAAAAGATAATAAATATTCGAAAGTAAAATTCAATGTGATAATACAAGGGGATATAAAATTTTTAGCGAATTAATCTTATATTTACTAATATTCATATTTGGAGGTAAAATCAATGAATCCCATATTAAATCAGGTTGGAACAATTTTTATTCCTGTTATTAATATTGAAAAATCACGTAATTGGTATTGTGACATATTAGGGTTACCAGCGGATGGTGAGATATTATTCGGTCATTTATATATAGTACCTATGAATGGCACGAGTATTGTATTAGATAGCAAAATTTATTTTCAGAGGAAAATATATTCAAAACCCCGCCTTTTCATTTTAATACTACTAATATAGAACAAGCATATGAGTATATGAAGGATAAGAATGTCGAATTAACAACGGAAATTGAGCATAACCAATGGTTTAATTTCAAAGATCCTGATGGGAACCATTTAATGGTTTGCAAATGTTAAACTTGTTGTATGAATAAATCATTTTCTCAAATCCCAATCACTTTTAATGGGATTTCCCCCCATTTTAAGATGAATTGAGATTTACATAACTGTACCAGGTCATGGTGATTAATTAACTCTAAATCAGCTCCTGTTCCTACACCGACAAACAGGATCTTTTGTTGATTAGTGAGTGAATGGTATGGATTGAAATATTTGTTTTTGAGTTTTTAAAAAAATTCCTGAATTAAAGAACTTATCGTAAATTGGAGAATATCTAAATTTATTCCAAGAATTATTCATAATTCTTCACCTCTTATTAAATCAATATTACCTCACTATTTGTTTGAGGTACTGTTAACAATATACAAAAAAGACCAGGTACTCATTATTATAAAATGAGTCCTAGTCATTAACTACCACTATTTCTTATCCACGACCCGCTTGGAATTCAGGATATAAAGTCATTCCACCATCTGCAAATAGAGTAATCCCTGTTACATAACTAGCCTGCGATGAAGCAAGCCATACTGCTACTGCGGCGATTTCTTCTGGTTTTCCGATATACCCCATCGGAACCATACTTTCCACATCTGCACGTTTTGCTGGATCTGCAAATTTTTCAGCATTTATAGGCGTATTAATTGCTCCAGGTCCGATATTATTTACACGAATTCCCTTTGGAGCATATTCTAACGCTAAAGTTTCAGTCATTAATTTAATGCCCCCTTTACTAGCGGCATAGTGCATGAACAAAGGCCAAGGGATTTTCTCGTGAACACTGGACATATTGATTACAGTACCTTTAATATCGTTCTCCACGAAGTATTTAATCGCTTCCCGACTTCCTAAAAATGCACCCGTTAAATTTGTATTGATTACTCTATTCCAATCACTTAACGGCATTTCATGAGAAGCTACTGGATTTTCAATACCTGCATTATTTATCATTACATCGAGAGTCCCAAACTCTTTTACAGCGGTCTTAACGAGATTTATGACATCCGCTTCAACTGTAACATCACCTTGTACAGCAATACACTCCCCACCGGCTTTTTTAACCTCTTCAACAACAGCATTTACATCTGCTTCATTTGAACGATAATTAATAACTACTTTCGCTTTTTCTGCTGAGAAACGAATGCCCATTGCTTTACCTAGTCCCGTTGCAGCACCTGTAATCACAACAACTTTTCCTTCTAAATCTGAATACATACAAGGCCCTCCTTTTTATCTTTTCGCAATCCCTAACATAATTCCAGCAGCGACTATAAAAACAATCCCAATGATAATTGCTATGAATTGCCGTTTTGTTTTTTTCTCTCCTAATATAAAAATTCCGCCTAAAGTAGCGATGACTATCCCCATTTGGGAAAGAGAAAAACTTGTTGCGACTCCTACACGTGGCTGAGATATAAATAAAAACATATTTCCGGCGGCCCAGATTAATCCTGGGATAATATTACGAAACGCATATTTATTAAATGGTTTATGCTTAAATGTTAATAAAACCCCACCTATTACCATCCCGATTGCTTGCGGCAATAAAGCAGACCATCCACTGACATTGAATAAACGTATGACCACCACATAAACTAAATATCCAAAAGTTGAAACAAGTAAAATTAAAATTCCTTTTTTCAAATTACTTCCGTGTTCTTCTTTTTTCTCTTCTGGATTTGGCAGGGATGTAAGAACGATCCCAATAATAATACTAATTAGTGCAAGAACACCTAATATAACCGACATTGTTGTCGACCATTCATGAAACACGATTACTCCAAATAAAGTTGTCGATACTAATTGTAATCCTGTCGAAATGGGCATAGTTTTGGAAACACCTATTAAATCAATACTTTTCAATTGATTTACTTGTCCTAATGCCCAAAAGAGACCTGATACAATTCCGACTCCAATCACTATAGGTGTTAACTCAGGCTTAACAAAGAAGTAAACACCTATAGAGAAAATAAGTGCACCAAATGTCGTTCCAAGTACTTGACTATAAGGCCCACCACCGAGCTTGACGTTAAATAATACAATACTTCCCCAAAAGAGAGCTGGTAATAATGCTAAGATGATGTCCATTTCTTTAAACTTTTCACCTCTCTAAATACTTCATTTGATTCTGATAACTGTCACTCGATATAAAACATCCATCATACTTTTTTATGATGCACCAAGGGAAATTTTTTATACTTTTAGTTTACTTTCGCTTTCGTAACGCAAAATAACCAAGATGGCAATTAAGCTATCTTGGTCCTCGATATTTTTAATCAGTTATTGCAGGCAGATTTTAACTTTTATAATTTTTAATCATTACTAAGGCAATCCACTCTACAATAGTAGTTATCCCATCATAATATATATTAAGCTATTATTTAGCTTACACCGCCTTGAATTGTTACTAAGGGTCACTTCCATGGTGGCCCCTTTTTTTATTTCTCAAATTATTTTTCGAGTTTCTAATTTCTAAAGGACTTTTTGTTGGATAAATACCTCCACTATTTTCTATAAAGGTACATATTATAGATGTAGAAAGGAGGAATTCTTTATGGGATGCTTCGGAAACTATGGCAATTACAACAATTGTTGCTACGGAGGTTATAGCTATGGAGGTGGCAATAACGGTTCAACATTTGTTCTAATTGTTGTTCTGTTCATTCTTTTAATTATTGTCGGCGCTACTTTCATAAATTAATCTTTTTAAGATAGATTTTTTTAAGCTATTGGAAATAGCCTATTATCAGTTCATTCAAGGTCACTTCCACAGAGTGACCTTTTCTAAGTAATAAGATAATGCGCCTCGATTCAGCCTCTTTAAAATTTTCAAACAAAACATCAAATGAAATCTTATCATAAACTAGTGCCAACAATTATTCATTCTTTACATTTATATTTTCTATCCATAAGTATCGTTGACACTAGCTTCGTACTATAAATAAACAACACTCAATACCACGCATTGATGCTCATTTATAGGGAAAACTAAGTTATCCCTACCTCCAGATATTCCTCCGATGACCCTAGATATAAACCTGAACAATAGTCTCGTTTCAGGATATTGTTAATTTATTTCAAAGCATTCCTTTTGTTCACTACAAAAATATGAACTGGAACGACTGACTCTTTATAAAGATATTGTCGTTTCTTTTTTATAGGTATATTAGTAGTAGCGTGGGTTCGGATATTGATGGTGGTGGTGGTGCGGATGGCGATGATGTGTTGGATATGTTGTATGTGTTGGGTAGTAATGCATTGGGTAGTAATGATGCATTGGATAATGATGGGTCGGATAATGAGTTGGGGAAACCGGGTAATATGGATGTCTCCCACCTTGTTGTCCTCCATGACCACCATGCCCGTAATCGTATCGCATAATTTTTCCTCCTTTCGATATCGATATAGGTTATGCTATAAAAGCATTAACAGTCTACGCAAATGCCTATAAGCTAGTCAAATTGCCTCCTCTTCACACCTACAAACAAAAGAACAATCACCATTCAACTAATTATTCAACTCTAATTACGCATAAAATGAGTTGTTTTTTTTCATTTTATTATCTAGTTCTAGAACACAATGGATGTTTTCTGATTATACAAAGAATTAAAACGACGGTCTGTGTTTATAATAGTGAGAGCATATAACAACAATGGACTACTCATCACGAGTAGTCCATTGTTGTTTGTTATTTTATAATTGTAAATCCGCATTCCCCTGATGCTTCATAATGTTAAGTTTTCGAAGTATCAACCATTCTGCTACGATTAAATTGGGTACCCAGCATAACCAAGAAATTATAATGTAACTAACATTAAAATGTTCAAATCCAAATATAACAGTAAACAAAACTAGCCAAATTCTTAATGTAACAGCTGCAAAGGTTAAAGAATAATTTCTTATCATCCACTTTTGATGATCAAGAATTTTTTTATGTTTAATTTTAGTAAGAGCTTGAAATGCTGTTATCAGCCAAAATATAGATAAGAAACCAAACCCCAACTGAGACATCAATCCTCCAGTAGCATAAAAGGCTAAATAAAGCCCTGAAACACTTCCAAATAAAATGCCTATCAGATAAATTTTCCCCAACAAACGATGACGATTAATATTTTTCTCTCTAAACTTTGAGAATAATGTAAAAGGGCCAATTACTAAAGCAACTATACCAGATACGATATGCAAATAAAGTATTATGTACCAAAAAGAACTCAATGTTGAATTTAACATAAGCTTCAATTTAACGAACCCTGCTTGATGCGCATCCATGAAAAAATATTGAACAACGGAATAACTAGATATTAAAATTGCTAAACAAATAAATATAAGCCAAGTTTTTTTATACACTTTTCCACCCCCTAAAATTTTGTTTCTTTTTCACATTTTTACTTTTATACAAAAGAATTTTTTACTACTTTATGCTGTTTAATTTGTACGTATTTAGTTTCTTGCTCCTACTGTAACATTTAATTTCACCACATTCACTTTTCCACCTAATAAGTGGTAAAAAGATGTATGTAAGAGGTTTTATATTTTAAATGAAATTTGCACCATATAGAATCTTTTGATATTTCTTAGATTGCCATGCCTTCTCCCCCTACAATATGACACATAAATTGGGTCTTATTAGTGTTCACATAGGTTACAAGAATTGTAGAGTTGATAAATATTTAGAATTTTAGTATAATTCCATTAATTACTCAAGAACGCGGAAGTAGTTTGAAAGGAGGTATAAGGCAGTGGATAAATTACGTTTACACTCTTCAAAATAAAATTTTGAGGAGGAAGTAAAATGACAATTGTATATAAAGAAGAAAAGTATATTGATAAGAACGATTTAAAAGCACTATATGAGGATGTAGAATGGTATGCATATACAAAAAATTTAGACCAGTTACAGCAAGCATTGTTAAACTCTATCTATGTATTATCTGCATGGGAAAATGATCAATTAATTGGTTTAACAAGAGTTGTAGGTGATGGTCTTACAATCCTTTATATACAGGATATTTTAGTATTGAATAGCCATCAAAATCGAGGCATCGCGACTAATATGATGAATCATATTTTAGAAAAATATAAAGATGTTCGTCAAAAGGTTCTTTTAACAGAAGAAGCCCCTGATGTCCGTCATTTTTATGAAAAGAATGGCTTCCAATCTTGTGACAAAGGAACACTTGTAGCTTTTGCAAAAATGAATTAATGGTGTGTGAATGTTAGACGTTTATTCCAATGAAACAATAAATGAATTTTGATATATCCACTATTTTAGGACTTGTGTGTATGAATAACACACAAGTTCAAAGGGACTCTCATTTACACTTGTACATGGTTTTGTATCCCTCTGAAAAGTCAATACATCTTCTAAGCACAACAACGTCTCAATGTAATTTGTCCTCTACAGAAATTAAAATAACAAATAAAAAAAACCACTCATTTTTCTGAGCGGTCTACTGTCATCATATTTCTTTATATCATTTTTCCATTGTCCCCAATGACTCGATTCACGTTTGTCTTATTCTACGTGGAATTCTAAATCCTAAAGCTATAGCTGCACCTATACAGCTAGATAGACATCCTATTATCAAATATATTGAAAGTGTTGACTCACCAATTAGAACAGAGGCTATACCTCCAATTACCGGAAATAAAGCTACCATGTACCCGCTTTTGGCAGCACCTATTCTTTCAACAAGCTTTAAATAAAATAGCCATGCTAGGAAAGATGCGATCAATGTTAAGTACAGTAAAGCAGATATGTATGTTATTGATGTAGGAATGATGATCTTTTGTCCCTGTGACAATACAATTATTGACATTAAAATACTTCCTACTGCAAAACCAATAGCATTCGAATAAATAGGGTCAATCTTAACTCTGGCATTTCTTGCAGAACTAACATCACCAATTGCTGTAAGTACAGTACCTAAAAGAGCAATCAAAATGCCTTTTAATACAGTTAAGCTAGAAAAACTACTTAAAGAAGGATAAATGAGAACACAAACACCAAACACTCCTAGAAGTCCTCCAAACAAAACACGAGGATGTAGTTGCTCTTTTAAGAAAATACGAAGAGCTAGCGGCGTCAATATCACTTTTAATGAAAAGATTAATGTTACAATTGCTGCTGAGCTTAATATTGTTGCGTAATAAAGGCATAAATAACTTAAAGCAAAGTTACAAACGCCAAACACAATGATAAAGGGTATATCTTTCTTTGCAGGTACCCCTTTTGGCTTAAGAAACATTACTAAGGCAATAAATAAAATTGCAGTAATAACTAGCCGATAAGTCAAAGATAGTTCTAAGCTTACTGGCGTTCCTTGAATTTTCACTGCAATAAAATTAAGCCCCCACACTATTAAACAAAATACATACATTAGATTCGTCACTGTATTTACTATACCTTCTGTCGTTCTTTAATTTACGAAAAATCTAAAGAGAATATTCAGTAGTTCTAGGAAAGAATTCTCTCCTCTTGAAATTATCGCCTAATATATACTATCATCGCATATTAAGTTTGTAAAAGCATTTTCCATTTCCTGCATCTAAAAACCCATGCTGGTCATTGTCTTTTTAGTTTAAATAAGCAAAACTACTTTTATAACTGTAATTTCATACTTATTGTTCTTAAACTAAATCCCATTTTTTCGTATAGCTTAATAGCATCATTCCCTGCGTAAGCACTAAGTCTAACTTCAGAGTATCCTTCCTCCCTCAATTTTTCAATGGCAACATCCATTAATTCTTTGGAAATACCTCTACCTCTATATGTCTCTTTTACAAATAGCTCATAAATAAACCCGTTTAATTGTTCCGTAAATTGGTCTTTATTTTCCCCAATTAGAATCCATCCCATTAACTCATTATTCTCTGTTGCTATCAAATAGTAGCATCCTTTTTTTAGAAGAGGTTCTATTAGGTTTAAAACTTTTTCATTTGTTGCTCTTACTCCGCCCAGTGTACCATCAAATAAAGCTTGTGGAGAAAGAGCTATAATTTCTTTTAGTTCTAAGTTGTTCGGCTTTCTAATTTCCATTTATATTACCTCGCTTCTCGATCTCATATTTAGCTTTAATATCAATTTACCAATATTTCATTATAACACCATTTAACTTGTCTTTATTTAAGGAATCAATCGATTCACTACTAAGCCTAGAACACGATCTGTAGTAAGTTCTTGTTTCACTGCACTATTTAATGCTGTGCTTTTATATTTCTTAATTTATAACCTGTTGGCATCTTCAAAGTTGATTTAACCTCGAAGTGAGGTCGATTAATATTTTTAATGTAGTCACTTACTGTTAGGATTGTAAACGCTTGACATATCAAGGTTGATGGATGTTTCCTAAAATCAAACTTTCAAATAAAAAACATCTTGTAAAGAAATTCTATTAGTTTAAATATACTTATTTTGGTTTCTCACGAGTGACCATTTCAAATAAAAACTTGTTCCCTACTTTGCCGATTGCAATCTGTTCAAGTAGGGCACCAGAATAAAAAAACACTGATTTCATTCAAAGTATTGGATGGATCAGTGTTTTTTGCGTAATCGACACATCCTATTTTTTCTGGAAAAATTCTTAAAGAATCCATATATTGAGCAAAAACCTATTTACAAAATTAAGCAGTCATTGTACAGTTGGTTACACAAGTATACAACCATACAATCAACATGAGCAAAACTGAGCAAAGAAAGGAGTGTTCTTGTTGAAGCCAATATTAGATGAATCACTACCCATCTTTCAGCAAATTGCACAAATCGTAATAAACGACATAGTTGAAGGACACTTAAAAGAAGGCGAAAAAGTTCCATCTGAAAATGAACTATCAAATTTTTATAATATCAACAGGGCAACTGTGAGAAAAGGACTACAGACTTTGGTTGATGAAGAAATCATTTATAAAAAACGTGGAATTGGGATGTTTGTTACGGAAGGTGCTAAAACAAAATTATTAGACGAAAGAAAAAAACAGTATCGAAATGAATATATTTTGCCACTGCTAGAAGAAGCAAAGCGCTTAGGAATGAGTGTAGAGACGGTTATGAAATTAATAAAAGAGGAGGAGAAAAATTGATTCGAGTTGAGAATGTTACCTATGGATATAGTGAGGAACCAATACTTAAGGATTTTTCTTTCAAAGAAAAGGAATATGGTATTACCGCAGTCTCGGGACGAAATGGGGCTGGAAAAACTACACTAATGAAACTTCTTGCTGGGCATGACAAGCCAAACAAAGGAATTGTTGAGATCATGGGAACGGCTCCCTATAATCGTGCAGAGGTTGTTCAATCTGTATGTTATATGCAAGAGAATCATCCATTTAGTCCCATCTGGACTGTAAAGGATTCTTTGCGATTTGGACAGTATTATTATTCCAATTGGGATATGGACATGGCTAATAGACTCTTAAAAATCTTTAGGCTGGATGAAAAGAAGAAAATATCAAAGTTATCAAAAGGGATGAAATCTGCTTTACAGTTTATCATTGGGATTTCTAGTCATGCGAAAATCACAATTCTGGATGAACCTAGTAATGGATTAGACGCAAATATGCGTAAGAAAATGTATAAAATTATACGAGAAAGTCAGGAACATCATCCAAGATTGATTTTAGTATCGACTCATCATATTGAAGAAATCCAACAGATATGTGATTCAATTCTTGTTATTCATGAAAAAGAAGTATTCATACATGAACCAATAGATGAAATTAGAGAGTGTGGAATCTGGTTGGTAGGAGACAAAAATAAGATAGAAAAAGTGACGGATGGACAATATATTTTAGAAGCAAGTGAATTAGGATCTAGGTTAAAAGTGATGGTTGATGTGCCTTTTAATGAAAAATGGAAAGAAATAGCATCTTTACACGGGCTATCAATAGAAAAAGTAAAACTACAAGATTATTTGTTAAATAAGACCGAGGAGGCAGAATAAGGATGAATTCTTTATATGGAACATTTCGTTTAGTCTCAGAAGAGGCCTTATTTTATTTAGGTAAATTAATGTTTCTCTACATTACGATTCCGTTGACGGTGTTGTGGATCCTGATTGGCTATATATTTGGACTTGGAGATGATGTAGTTGCCTCAATTTCAGGTCCCGCTTATTTCTTTATTGTATTATTTGGAGTAAATGGCTATAGATCAATGTATCCAGTTGCGATTGGGATGGGAAGTACAAGGATACAATTACTCAAAGTCTATTATGGCGTAGGTGTTTTAGCAGTTGTTATATGCATTACATTTCTAAATGTATTGCAATATATTTTAAAAACTTTATATCTTCATTGGGAAATTGGAGCGAACATTTTACATCCTGGATTATTTTTAATAGATGGTTATCATTTCTTTGCTTATTTATGGATTGATCTAATGTTTGGACTCTTTTTGTTCGGGGTGCCTTTTCTACTATATAGCATTAATTTTCGTTTAGGGATGCAAAAAAGCATCATTTCTCTTATGTTGTTGTCAGTTATTTTCATGGTTTTATATTATGGTGGTTATTTAAGCGATAGTATAGAATGGTTTTTCGGATTAGATTTAGACGCTTCGGGAATGACATTGATTACTTTATTAGGCTTATGTAGTGTTGGAGCATTATTATTATCCTATCCTATAATGAGAAATGCTCCGTTAAAAGCAAAGTCAAGAAAGGATTAAATTAGAAATTTTGATTTCGGTATTTGTTCACTTAAGAATTGATAAAAACAGCTCACAAATCCATGATAGATGCACATATTAATAGAGTGCAAAAAGAAAATGCGAGTGACCTTTTCGATGACCTATGAAAATCACTTTGGTCTCTTTTGGTCTCTCGCCATTTGAAAGTTTACAACAACCCCTTGATACCCTTAATGAATTGCTGCCTCTAATGCTACATCAATCATATCGTTGAATTATCCGAACTACCATAAAAAATCACTGGTAAGCAAAAGCTTGATATATCAGTAATTAACTGTCTAAAAACTTTCATTTTTTAGCTGGTTAAATCGGTCGGTTGTTTAGCAATAAAGATCACCCATCTCGGAGTGGTCTTTTTTACTAGTAACTTTAAACATACTTTTTTGTTTGTTACTCACCAACTTACACTGTAACTATGTAGAAATACTCAGCATATAATAAAAAAACTATCTGGAGGTATTTTAATGTATTATGGATTAAGCGGTTATCATCCAAATTTATATCAAATTTTGGAGAGCTGGACTGGAGAACCGAAAAATACTGTATATTTGTTAATAAATAAATATGGTTTACCAAATGAAGCAAGTTCTAGAAGAATCATCTGGTATAACAATGGTCCTTGGAAGCGTACAATTGTTCATCTGGATACAGTACCTCATAACACCCCTACTCCCCATCTTGATTATTTGGAACAAACTATAGATTATAAAGTACCTGTTCAATTTTTTGATGATTTAGCACAGTTTGATGGCAGCTTATATCCGGACCGAACGGCTGGTGAAGCTACGGCAAAATGTGATCAAGAAGCAGCGAATTTTATGGCTTTAAACTTAATGAACGACATCGTTACCGGAAAGCTGTACGTAGAAGACGCTCGCCTTGCTGCAACTGAAATCGAAAAAGCTTTCCGATTAAAAGGTCAATTTTCACCATACACCACAGGATTTCTATTCCCAAAACAATATTATACCGCTGATCCCGATGTCAGCTCTTTTTAAGCAAGCCTAACAGCAAGTTGTTTACGTTATTATATTTGTATTGTTTTCCTAGATTAGCACTTCAATTCATATTATTTTTATCTTTAAGCACAGCACATTATAAATTTTTCAAAAGCATCTTCAGAATTATTTATCATCCCGTTTTTAAGTAATTTAGAGACCCCCCATCACGGAGTGGTCTTTTTGTTGATTTATTTCTTATATTTTTTTGCATAAGAAAATCTGTATTAGGAATCATCAATTCAATATCTAACATTCTTTCGGGGATATCTACTACTTTTATTATAGGTGAGATATTATAGTAGAGTTCATATAGATTTTGAATGATTTTAAATTCTCTATGAAGATTTATTTACCAAAACCTTCATATTTAATAAAATACGCTATATTAACTGTAGTAAACTCTGTTTTATTCCGTTCAATATCTTCTCTTGTCCACAATTTTTCAATACTTTCAAAATGAGCATTCAAAAAAGATTCTGGTTCATAAAGCCCCCTTTTTTAGCTTCATTAGTTTATATCAGGTTCTTACCTAAACTCACATTCCATGGTCTAACGCATACCTACGCATCTTTTATGGTTAGGAAAAATGTTAACTTATCTAAGAACAGACTTGGACATGTTAACAGACAAGAAACGATAACATCTATTGCCATATAACCATGAAAAAATAAACAATTCTTGAATTGCTGCTACTAAAGCTACAACGATCATATCGTTGAATGTAGTTTGACGTTCTTCTGCTGATGTTACTTCACCATTTTCTCAATTTGTGACTATGTATAATTACTTTTTAAAAATAGTACATGCTAAATCTGTCTAACGCTCACAGTCTCTATAAATGGCTCTGTGAACTTGTTACAATTATTACGGTAAGCTAATTCAACTCAGCTCCTATTGAATTGCATCAACCGTAAAATCAGAAAAACGATTGCAATGAACGCAACCGTTTTCTAAGTTTAATTATTTTTGCTTTGATACGAATGATTCATATCTTTGAATAAACGCTGATATTTGAGAACGAGTTAAAATTTGGTCAGGGTTATAGCCACCGATTGATGTAGCTGTAGTAATCCCATTATCTATGAAAAATTGAATAGCTTCGTTTTGACTTACTGTTTTCCCATAGTGGTAAGATGCCATCAGTTGTGCCAATTTACCACGTCTAATACCTTTATCCGCTAGACCTTTAGAAGCTGTAGATTCTTCATTTGCTAGTACAGGCATTTTGTACTTTTTCGCCATATTGTATAAACCACTTTTGTTCCAAGACGATGTGTTTTTTACACTTGCTAATTCATCTTTTTGAGCGTAACGGAAGAAGATTGTTAGGAAGTGAGCTTCTGTTAATTGTGTGTTCGGTTGTAACTGTGTTTCATATTTCTTTGTTTTTGGGTTCCATACGTTACCGTAACCACTAATTAAACCTCGGTCGATTGCCCAAATCATATCATCTCTCCACCAAGCTGTAGTGCTGAAGTCTGCAAACTTTTTAGCGTAAGCTGAGTAGTCCTTTGTAGTGGTAACTGGAGTCGTTGGTGTTGGTGTTGGTGTTGATGCTGATGCTGAGTAGTTTAAATAACTTGATGCTACATACCCCTTTGTCCCGTCACTTCTTTTCACAGGATACCAAACAAAATGGTTTTTCTTCGTTGATACTTCTTCATATTCAAAAGGGCCCGTAATGGTAACAATTTCGCCTTCACGTAAAGTACCCAAAGAAGGACTATCTATAGAAGCTCTTGTCCTAAATTTTACATTAGTTGTTGTTGCACTAACTTTTTGATTTGTTTCAAAAAAATACTTTGATTTTGTTAATGGTAAATCAAAATCATAGTTCATCGCTGAAAATTTAATATTTTCCCTGCTGTTAGAGTCATATTGAAAATGTTCGCGTAAAAAAGGCAGCTCTGTTAAGTCTATTAATTCCAATTTCTCGATAATTCGGAGAATTCTTTCTTGATAGGCATTTGCATTTCTTTCACCAGTTGCTTGGACAATTGGACTATTTACTGGCTTAGTACCGTTATAAGCCATGATAGCGAAGTACCAATGTTCCAGTACATCTCTTTCCCGACCGTTGATGCTAGGTAAATCCTTCCGCTTAAACATTTTATCTAGAGTCTCTACACCAGCTTGAATATTATAGACAATATCACTTTTTAGTCTATCTTGATTGTAGCCGGCTTGATTTGTAATTTGCATAATGCCAATTCCATTATCGGCTGTCACAATCGCTTCACCATTCATATCGAAATGACGCCAATTTCCACTTTCACCTTCCGCTATTGCCTTCACAATTTCAGGAGGCACATCATAATTCAGTGCTGTTTCGGTTAACAAACAGTTCATTGTGGAATAATCAGGGTTTTTTTTCGATGCCGAATCAAACTTACATGTATTTTCAATATTATTAGCTAATACATTTTTATCTATATTTATAGATAGAGAGAAGGCACCAATGGCAATAATACTAATCAATGGTTTTAATATCTTTTTCATATCTGATTATTATACTTCCTTTCATATTTTCTAAAGTTAAAACATTCCATATATATGGTATCATAAACCCAATATTTGGGATAGGGGTAATATTCAATGTTTCTTTCATTTAACAGGATTGAGTGATAAATGAAAGCCCTAACATATATTGTTTAATATTGATTCGGTGAAAGGGTGTAAATAGTGATTGCTGGATTTTTACCTTTTTTGTGAAATAAGTAAGCTTCCTAAAGTCCATTGAAACAAGCCTAAGCCAAATCTATCAACTCATACAAGCTCGTTAAATGGCTCTGTAAGCTTGCTATGTTGCCAAAGAACAAAAGGAACAAGCGAGTGAATTATTCGACTTACTATAAATAAAAAATACCCAACAAGCTCCGATATTTTCGGTCACTCATTGAGTATTTTTTATGCTATTTATTTGTTTGGGCACTTTGAAATTTCTTCCAAACTACAAACCCTTGTTACACTTAGTCTTGAATTGCTGCTTCTAAAGCTACAACGATCATATCGTTGAATGTAGTTTGGCGTTCTTCAGAAGTCGTTACTTCACCAGTTAGAATGTGGTCACTTACTGTTAGGATAGAAAGTGCTTTACGGCCGTGTTTTGCAGCTAATGTGTAAAGTGCTGCTGATTCCATTTCTACAGCAAGTACGCCGTATTGAGCTAATTTTTCGTTTTGATTCTCATCAGAATAGAACATATCTGCTGTAAAGATATTACCTACTTGTAAGTTTAAACCAGCCTCTTTACCTGCATTGTATGCTTTTAATAGCAAATCAAAGTCTGAGATCGGTGCGAAGTCGATAGCGCCGCCCCAAATGATTTGGTTCATACGTGTATCAGATGTTGCCGCTTGCGCTAAAATTACGTCACGAACTTTTACATCTTTTTGAATTGCACCACAAGTACCTACGCGGATTAATTTTTGAACATCATATTCTTGCATTAATTCTGAAGCGTAAATCGAGATTGAAGGCACACCCATACCAGTACCTTGTACAGAAATACGTTTACCTTTGTACGTACCTGTATAACCAAACATATTACGGACTTCGTTATAGCAAGTAACATCTTCTAAAAACGTTTCAGCAATATACTTTGCACGTAATGGATCTCCTGGAAGTAAAATTGTGTCAGCGATTTCGCCTTTTTTTGCATTAATATGAATACTCATACTGCAATCCCTCTTTTCTGTCAGTTATCACTATAAATAATACTGTGTTTCTCATATTTTCGCAATGCTAGACGTCTAGCAACTTAAAATAAATTATCTTGTTTCAACTTATATCATGCTTAATCTACATATAATGCCCACAAATCATCAAATACTTCAATTTTTAAGTTGTCAGTGGCATATGATTCAACATATGAAGAAAGCTCATCAAAGTCTGTGCTTTGCTTCGGAAAATTATGCTCATTGAACATTTCCTCTGCAAATCGCACCTTCGGATCTGACCAATCCCCACCTCTGAATGTCAGTACATATAAATAAAAGCTCTTTTTCATACTAGAAATCCCCTCTTTACTCTTCTGCTTTCCGCTAGTTTATCAAAAAATATCTTCTTAGTCACAAAAAAATCTATTAAGTATTTTATCCTATTAACAGAAATAGAACTATTTACTCGATATATCTGGACTTTCGTCTCAGAAAAATAATATGCATTATTTATCTGAAAAATGAAAATTTTTAGAAAAAAGGATAGAAATACCTAACAAAATAAGGTAAAATTTAAACCAAATATTCAAAAATAGGAAGGTGATGGCGATGAAAAACTCTCATAAATCCAGGAACTCTGTACAGAAACGCCCGTCTCTCTTTAAACTTAGCTTTTCAAAAAAGAAAGCAAATGATTTAGAGGACGATAGACATAATCTCCCTCCTACTAAAGAAAAACGACAACGTTTTTACCATTTAATTCGAGGCAAAGTGCTTATTATATTTTCTCTCATTATTGTTATAAATGGCACAATGGGTTTATTATCGTATATCAATATTCAGAATCTACAAAGTCAAATGAAAGATTTTACTGAAAAAAACGTCCAGGAGCAGTTAACTGTCAACCAACTTGCGTATGAAATTGCGAGGCTCACCAATTTAGAACAAGCCTATTTAATTACCGGGAACGGGAACTTTGCTACTTCTTATAAAATGAAAATTGATACTATCGATAAAAAAATGAAAGCCTTAGAAGAGCAGTTTACAGAAAGAGAGCTAGAGTTAGGTCATATACAGGCGATCAATCAATATTATAAAAATTACCTTGAATATTCTAAAAAGGTCATGACAATGCGTGATGAACTTGGTCTCGAACAAGCTCGTAAGCTCATGATGGGCGGTACTGGAGAAACGATGAAGAATTATATCGATAAAAATATCGAGTCCATTAATTCGGTTATGGATGATGCTAATAAAGCAAAATTAGATAAGCTTAACAAGCAAGTTACACTATCTATTACTTCTTTCTTCTTCATTTCTATACTTGGATTTATTGCAATTATTATTTTTGGTTATATGTTATTTAAATCATTAAGAAACAATACAAAGGCCATTAACCATTCCATTCTCGATATTGCACAGGCTGGTGGCGACTTAACACGACGTGTTAAAGTTCGTAATCACGACGAGTTCTCAACTATTGCTGCTTCAACCAATACACTTATTGAATCGATATCTAATTTGATTAAACGTGTCAGTAATCTGGCGGACCACGTTTCTAGTAGTAGCCAGGAGCTTATGTCATTAGCCGATGAAAATGCCCAAACCATACAGAACATTGCAGATGCTACAGCTGAAATCGCTAGTGATAGCGAGAATACGATTGCTAGTATGACTAACGCACAACAAAAAATGAGTGATCTTGAGCATTCTGTGAACCATTTAAATGAACAAGCAAATGCTGTTCAACGTGCATCCTTAGCTATGCAACAAGCAGCTGATGAAGGCAGTCGCTCCGTACAACAATCTTCATTAGTCATGCAAGCTATAGAAGAAACGATGGCCTCCACGACTACCACAGTTGAAGCACTCGGTCGAAAATCCGCCGACATAACATCTATTATCGGTACGATTACTGCTATTTCAGAGCAAACAAATTTACTCGCCTTAAATGCAGCAATCGAGGCAGCACGTGCTGGTGAGTATGGAAGAGGCTTTGCGGTCGTCGCTGATGAAGTTCGAAAGCTAGCAGTACAGTCTCAAAATGCCGCAAAAGAAGTAACATCCATTGTAACGTCCATTCAAGACGAAGTAACATCCATCATTTCTCAAAACCACGAGGGTGTATCTTCCGTTATTCGTGGCGTTGAAGTAACGAATGAAACAAACCAATCTTTAGCCAATATTTTAACGCATACTCAAGAAACGACGACAATTATCGCGACTATGGTAGAGAAAATTGCATTAACACTTGATTATAGCAATGCTGTTGCGAATGATTTTGTCCATGTGAATGCCTATGCTGAGCAATCGGCTACCAACACAGTCACTTCTGCTGCTGCTGCCACTCAAGGCTCTGCATCCATGCAGGAAATTAATGCTGCTGCCACAGAGCTTGCTCAACAAGCAGATAGTCTACGAAATCTTGTCAGTGAATTTAAAGTATAAAAGTGTCTCAGAATTGCTACTATTATAGTTTTAAAAATCGTTTAAAAGATGTTCATATTAATGAAGAAATACATGATTTAGCACCAAATATTAATGGAGATCGTAGTGTCTAAAAACAATAGGTTAAGGTTTGGAGAGGATAATGTTAACTAATTTAAATCATCACATAAATGAATTAATGGTGTATATTCCTGAAGGAGAAATTCGCCTACGAGATTTTCGAAACGAACAAAAATGGATTAGTTCAAACTATAAATTTGGAATGCCGGGTGAAAGAAAAAATTTAAAGGAAGTTAATTGGAATGTTGAGATACAGCCATTTTATCTTGCCAAATATACTGTGACAGAAGAACTTTATGCAACTATAATGGGGAAGAAATTTTTAACAACAATAAATGATCGAAAACCAATTGTTAATGTTTCATGGATAGATGCAGTGAACTTTTGTAATTCATTGTCAGACATTCTTGGCTATGACAAGTTTTATAATTGTGATTCGAAAAGTAAATCAGTTATCTGCAATCATAGTTCTAATGGTTTTCGATTACCGACAGATGCTGAATGGCAATATGCATGTAAAGCAAAATCAAAAGGATATCGGTATGGAGAAATTGATGAAATTGCTTGGTATAAAGATAATTCCAACGAACGTGTACACAAAGTTGGAGAGAAAACGCCTAATGAATGGGGCTTGTACGATATGATAGGAAATGTTTGGGAGTGGTGCTGGGACATATACGATAAAGAAATATTTGGCAATTACCGAATAATCCGAGGAGGCAGTTGGGCTGAGGAAGAACGTGGTTGTGGAGCTACCTGTCGCCGTAAGAGTATGCCTGATTTCTTTATTGATGATATCGGATTTAGAATTGCTCGTTCAATCATTTAATAACTCTAGACAATTATGACGCTCTATCCGGAGATTCTACGGGGCTATCCATCGTTTTGTCGGTTCTATCCGTCGTTTCGATAGCTCTTTCCGTCTCTTCGGTTGTTTTATCCGTCGTTTCGATAACCCTTTCCGTCACTTGATTAGTCTTCCAATGTTTCGATGACCTTTTCCGTCGTGTTGCTACAATTTTATAACCTTAAAAAAACTCCTAGCATGATAAATCCTGCTAGGAGTTTTTGTTATTTAAATAATGAAAGATATTCTGCATAGCCTTCTTTTTCTAAATCTTCTTTTGGTACGAAGCGGAGGGCTGCGGAGTTAATACAATAGCGTAAGCCTCCAAGCTCACTTGGTCCATCTGGAAAAACATGTCCTAAATGAGAATCAGCGTCTGTGCTTCGAACTTCTACGCGACGCATTCCATGAGAAGCATCAAAATGCTCTGTTACTTCTTCCTTTTCAATTGGTTTTGCAAACGCTGGCCAGCCACAACCTGAATCAAATTTATCTAACGAGCTAAATAACGGCTTCCCTGACACGACATCTACATAAATACCCTCTTCAAAGTGCTTATCAAATTCGTTACGGAACGGTGGCTCTGTTCCATTTTCCTGGGTCACGTAATATTGCATGTCCGTTAACTCTTTTAAACGTTGTTCTTTATTCATTTTTCAGCCCCCAGTGTGTCTCCTGAAACGCTTTGCGACCAGACCCGACAGCATAGCGCTCGTAGTGCGTTGGATTTTTCTTATAATAAGATTGATGATAGTCTTCGGCCGGATAAAACGAACTTGCCGGTAAAATTTTCACGGCGATAGGCTTGTCGAATTTACCAGTTGCCTGTAAATCTGCTTTAGAACGTTCAGCTAAATCACGTTGCTCATCATTATGGTAAAAAATCGCGGTTGTGTAGGACTCTCCACGATCATAAAATTGTCCTCCAGCATCTGTTGGATCAATTAGTGTCCAAAATGTCGCGAGTAATTGCTCGTAAGAATATAATTCATCGTCAAACGTAATTTGAACCGCTTCAACATGCCCTGTCGTTTCAGAACATACTTGTTTATATGTTGGATTGACAACATGTCCACCCGTATAGCCAGAATTTACTGATTCAATGCCAGGTGTTTCGTCAAAGGGCTTGACCATACACCAAAAACAACCACCTGCAAACGTTGCAAATTGCTTTGCCATTTATCTCACTCCTTATTCACCAGGAACAATAATTTCCAGTAGAATCTTATCCTTTGGTAAGTCTAATTCCTTTGCTTTAATACGAGATCCAGAAGCAATGTTAATGCGCGATAAATCAATATAGATTTCTGCCTTATTCGGATTAACTGTAATCCAAGAAGGGAATTCCACCGTGTCTCGCATAATTTTCATCGTTGTCTCAGGTGGAATATTTAACAGCCCAACATTCATTCCTGTCTGTTTTAATATGATATTCCCTTTCTCATCCACTATCGGATCAAAGTTCATTGAAATGGGGATTTCTGTGTAGAACACCTTTAATGTACTTTTTAGTTGAATATCATCACCAATCGTAAAGTCCAGCGGTAATGGTGACCCCGCATCTTTTAAATATTTCTTAGATATAGATTCTAATTCCTTTGTTGTTGTTTGGACAACGAGTACATTTCCTTTTACTTCACTCTCATCTTTTGAACTCTCTGCTAAATTTACTCCATCTACAGGTCTAGTTGCTAAAAAAACGACGAGGAGGATTGCAAAAAGCACTGTGCCCGCTAAGGCAAAAAATGCGAATTTCCATTTATTCATTTCGTCACTCCTCGAAGCCTATTTCCTTGTTAATCTTTTGTTCCATGTTACATTTCTCCATTGCTTTTTTAATTCGCTCTGTCATTTTGTCATAGCCTTTTGCATTTGGGTGGAAGAAATCCGTATGATAAACGAGCTCTTTATTTGAATCAAACAAGTCCTCCACTGATACATAGCACGCATTTGTATCTTTCTTTGCTATGTCTTCAATGACTTTATTCCACTCCGTAATAATCGTATCAAATTCATTCGCTTCATTTGTCACGATTGAGAATGGATTATAAAAACCGATAAGTAATAAAGGCACATTTGGATTTTTTTCTCGTATGCCTTCAACAATCTTACTATAACGTTTCTTATATGCCTTCAATTCCTTATCAAAAGCGTCTCGTTTCAAATTAAACAGATCTTGTCTGACAATCTTCATGACATCATTTCCACCCATTGTAATTGAAATGAGCTGTGCCTTTTGCAACTCTTCATCATAATGCCCTTTTTCCACTAATTTTAATAGCTGATCACTACGTCTTCCTCTTTTTCCTCGATTATCGACTTCAACATCAGAAATCGAAGGCCAAGCTACCAATGAATCTGCTAATCTTCCAACAAAACCGTCTTTACTATACTCATCACCAACACCGGCTGTCAAAGAATCGCCGAGTGCTAGGTACTGCAGTTGCTTTGCGCTTTTATCATCAATTTTCCGTAAATCCTCTGGTGATGGCTCAAAAAAATGTTCAAAAATTTGCGTCAATACATTCTTTGAGGTTTTTTCCTCATTTTCTGTTTGTTGCTCATCCTGTTTCATATCTTGCTCCGTCCCTGCGTGCTCCCCATCTGGTTCTGCTTGCGGATTCGGTTCATCTATTGATATTGCACAACCACTTAGTACTAAGACGGTCAAACATGACAAAACTATCATTCGCCAAATGCTCATTTGACCACCTTCCATCATTTGCTTACTTCTATTATAGAATAGTTCGCACTGCAATGAAAAGTGACTATACCTAGGTATTGAGTAAAAATGTGTGTCTATAACGTTTTTTTCGTATAAATAAGCATGACACCTTTCAACAATAAAAAGCCACTACAATTATTTATGTAGTAGCTCTCATATATTATTCTGTATAATACATAAAACCGATTGCACCTGGGCCAGTATGTGTTGAGATGATTGGTGAAGTAAAGGCAACTTCTACTTCATTAAAACCTGATCCCTCAATTAATTCTTTTAATGGTCCGCCCATAGTTGTTAAACCCTCGGCGTGAGAAATTCCAATTGACTTTACTGTTTTTCCAGCAGTATCCGCTTGGAATTGTTTAAATAAGTAGTTCACAACTTGTTTATGACTACGTACTTTAGTTACAGGATTGTATGCGCCACCTTCTAAGTTCGCAATTACTTTGATGTTCAGCAAAGAACCGATAAAGCCTTTACCTTTCCCAATTCGTCCGCCTTTAATTAAATTATCAAGTGTGTCGACAACAACATACAAATACGTATTTTCGCGAACCTTGTCCAGACGTGCAATAATCTCTTCTACAGTAGCACCTGCATCACGCATTTTAATTGCCTCTCGTAATTGAAAAGCTAGACCAAAGGCGATAAAACGTGAATCAATAACAGTTACATCTGCATCGGTCATTTGCGCTGCTTGACGAGCTGATTCAACTGTTCCACTCATGCCACCAGTCATATGAATTGAAATAATTTGATCTCCGTCTTTACCTAGCTCATCATATAATTCTTTAAATTTCCCCGGTGCAGGTTGCGAGCTTTTAGGCAAATTTTCGGAATTCTTCATGGCGCTTAAAAAAGATTGCGGCTCTATATCAACACCATCTGTATATGTTTTTCCATCAATTTGAATCGTTAAAGGCACAATATGTATACCGTGCTGCGCTACTTCTTCTTTCGTTAAATCACAAGTTGAGTCCGTTACAATATGAATTCGTCCCACTTCGACACATCCTTTTACTTCATTAAAATTTATTATATAGACTAATGAATCATTATGTAAACATGACATTTGTCATTTGGTTTCATTCATTTTAGTCCATTTTGAAACCGCTACCTTGGATACTATAGCGCTTTGTTGATTCCTTGTCTAACAAAGTCCCCCAAGCATAGGAGCATTTATATGACACTTTTGATGTCGAAAACATGACAAATGTAAATACCAGGATGAAAATTATTGGGGTATAGTAAATGTATGCACGAAAGGAGTGTTCGATATGATTGATTCTTTTGACTACAAAACATGGAAGGAAGAATTGTGGAATGCCATTACACATGGTATTGGATTTATCGCAAGTATTCCAGCACTAATTGTTCTTATTTTAGCAGCTGTACAAACAGGGAGTGCACTCCAAATTACAACGTTTACTATTTTTGGCGCCTCTGTGATCGTTTTATTTTTAATGTCAACGCTACTACATAGTATGCCAGAAAAATACAAACACTTTTTCGCTATTCTTGATCATTCTTCTATTTATATTTTAATTGCAGGAACGTATACACCTTTCCTTTTAATTGCAATTGGTGGCACACTAGGTATTACTTTATTATGTATTATTTGGTCGCTTGCCATACTAGGCGTTATTTTTAAATGTTTTTTTATTAATCGATTTGAGAAGCTTTCTTTAATTTTTTACATCGGTATGGGCTGGTTAATTATTTTTGCCATCAAGCCTGTCTATCTTTTCTTAGGTTTTCATGGTTTTGCTTTACTGTTAGCAGGTGGGCTTTTCTATACGATTGGAGCGATCTTTTACGCATGGCGTTCCCTTCCCTACAATCATGCAATTTGGCATTTATTTGTGTTAGCTGGTTGTGGCTCGATGTATGCTTGTGTTTATTTTTACTTATAAATATATAAAAATCGCTCTCTTTTACAAAGGAGCGATTTTTTTGTTATAGGCTTCAGCCATCACAGATGAGATCTTGGAGCGCAAGTGAAGCGGCTCATCGGACGCTCTCGGGATCAGTCCGGCACTTCGACGTTTCTTTACTTCGTTCGATTGTTGTTCCGTCGCTTCGACGTTTCTATCCGTCGCCTCCATGACTCTTTCCGTCGCTCGGATATCTCTTTCCGTCACTCGATTGTCTTTCCGTCGTTTCAATGGGTCTATCCGTCTCTTCAACGTTTCTTTCCGTCTCTTCGACGTCTCTATCCGTCGCATCGATATCTCTTTCCGTCGCTCGATTGTTCTTCCGTCGTTTCGATGGGTCTATCCGTCTCTTCAACGTTTCTTTCCGTCGCTTCGATAGCTCTTTCCTTCGTCTGGCTAAAACAAACTTGTCGGAAAATGATCATGACGATAGACTTATTAAAATTATCCCGTTCAGTCGGAACGGAAATCAACCATACGTTATAGTGACAAGTCTCATAATTATCCATTCCACATTAAAAGCACGGTGATTTATCACCGTGCTTCGTTTACTTTATGATTTAGTTTTTGCGTTCAAAAATCTGATATTGGAATGTGTAACCCTCTGGTGCTGTTTCTGGCTCCACTGAGGATACTTGTACAAAATCCTGCTCATATTTCGGGAAGTATGTATCCCCATTAAACGAATGATTGATTTTTGTAACGTACAGGCGATCTGCGATATCCATAGATAGGCGGAAAATTTGCTCGCCACCAATAATCATTATTTCTGGAACATCCCCAGCAAGGGCGAGGGCACCCTCTAGGCTAGTCACTACTTCAATCCCATCCGCCTGATAGTTTTCATCACGCGTAATTACGATATTGCGTCGACCAGGAAGCGGTCTACCGATGGATTCGAACGTTTTACGCCCCATAATCATTGGCTTCCCCATCGTTTTCTCCTTAAAATATTTTAAGTCCCCAGGCAAATGCCACGGCATGCCTTTTTCATAGCCAATCACATAATTATTATCATGTGCCACAATTAAAGAAATCATATTGTCCCTCCAAATACTATCGTTCATTATATTATAAACATAATTTTACTTTACAATCAGATTATTTCTACTTAAAAATCAAATTATTTTCTTTTCCAATATTAAATCCTAGTATTTTTATATGAATAGTTTATAATAAGATTTACAAAAGAAATTAAAAAGGATTGATGATGATGATGACAAAATTAAGAGATGAAGCGATCCGTTATATAAAAGCAAGTGATTCTTCTAAACATTATTATGATTTAACACCACAAGAAGCGAGAGCTATACGTATAGTGCCAAAGTGGACGTCACCTCATCGCCCACAGCTTGCGTCAATCGACAATAAAAAAATATCAGTTCGAGATGGAGCACAAATTAATGTGCGCATTTATAGACCTGTTTTAGACAATAAACTTCCTGTTATTGTTTATTATCATGGAGGCGGTTGGGTTTTTGGAAATTTAGATTCTACGGATGCTGGATGTCTGCTAATAGCAGAAAAAGCGCAAGCAATCGTTGTATCTGTTGATTATCGCTTAGCACCAGAATACTCATTCCCTACACCGCTCTACGATGCCTATGACAGTTTCATGTGGGTTTTCGAAAACATCGAAAATTTCGGTGGAGATAAAGCAAATCTTACAGTCGCTGGTGATAGCGCAGGCGGAAACTTAGCAACAGTTGTCTCCTACTTAGCAGCGACATTAAATGGACCAGCGATTAAGGCGCAGGCACTTATTTATCCTGTAGTCAATGTAGATTTTACAACAGCTTCTTATAATGCTTACGGTGAACACTACGGCTTAGACAAACAAGGTATGCAGTGGTTTGCAGGTCATTATACAGATAAAGAAAACTATATGGATCCACTTGTATCCCCACTTCAAATTGACGACTTAAGTGTTTTACCGAAAACGATCATTATAGCTGCAGAGGCGGATGTCCTTTACGATGAAGGTCTTGCATATGCACAAAAGCTTACAGATGCCGGAGTGACTGTTGAACATGTAAACATGCCTGGTTTAATCCATAGTTACTTTAGTAAAATGGATTTTTTTGAACAAGCAACAATTGAAACAGCTGAAAAAATTGCTAATTTCGTGAAATAAGTTTGTCTATCACCATTAAATAATGCGATAATAGAGCAAAATGTTTTTTAAAGGATGACAACATGACACAAACTATTGCTTTACAAATTAACAACCTTTATTCTAATCAATTAAAAAAAGGCTACCCTCTCATTTCAAAAGATGCAGTTGATGCACGTCATCTTCCAAAAGAAGAAGGTACACTTCTAAGACTTACGGATAATCATAACCGTTTTATTGGCACAGGATACTATGGTTTACAAAACAAAGGTATCGGTTGGGTGCTAACAACCGATGCGAACGAAAAAATAGACAAAGCCTTTTTTATGAAAAAAATTAAAAAGGCCATTCAAAATCGAGAAGTTTTTTTCAACGATTCTCACACAACAGCCTTTCGAATCTTTAATGGTGAAGGTGATGGCATTGGCGGTTTAACTATCGACTTTTTCGATTCTTACTATATGGTGAGCTGGTATAGCGAAGGCATTTATTCATTTAAAGAAATGGTATATGAAGCACTTGCAGAGACAGTAGATTACAAAGCCATTTATGAGAAAAAACGTTTCGATACGAAAGGACAGTATATGGAACAGGACGATTTCGTAATGGGAACACCTGGCGAATTTCCGATTATCGTAACGGAAAATAGTATGAATTACGCTGTCAATTTAAATGATGGAGCCATGACAGGTATTTTCCTCGATCAACGAGAAGTAAGACTTGCCATTCGAGATCGTTATTCAGACGGTAAAAACATGCTCAATACATTCTCATATACTGGGGCATTTTCTGTCGCAGCTGCACTTGGAGGAGCAATAAAAACAACAAGTGTAGATGTTGCAAAGCGTAGTTTAGCCAAAACAATTGAGCAATTTAGCGTCAATAACATCGACTACGAATCACAAGATATTAAAGTAATGGATGTCTTTAACTATTTTAAATATGCACAGCGCCATAATTTAAAATTTGACCTTGTCGTTTTAGATCCACCTAGCTTTGCACGTACGAAAGAAAGAACATTCTCCACTGCGAAAGACTATCCTAAATTACTCGTAGATACAATCGTCATTACGGAGAAAAACGGTATCATTGTTGCTTCAACGAACAATGCAAGCTTCGGTATGAAAAAGTTCAAGAGCTTTATTGACCAAGCATTTAAAGAAACTAAAACAGCCTATAAAATCGTTGAAGAATACAGCTTACCAAAGGATTTCCGTGCCACACGCGAATATCCAGAATTCAATTACTTAAAGGTTGTTTTTATTAAAAAACTCAACTAAATGAACCTAGACAGAATCACTTCCTGGTGATTCTGTCTTTTTGTTTGGGAAAATATTTTGATAATCCCTTACGTATAATTGTTTGAATTTTCGGTTTGTTATACAATTGAATCATCCCATCCCTAAAATTTGGGATAATATTCTCAAACGTATTAGTTGATTGGAGTGGAGACTGAGCGACTCCTTGGGGAATAGTAATAGAGGAACGAAGGCGTTATCACATCCTGTGATAACGCCTTCGTGACCAACATCGGTGCCGCTGACGCTGCGTTAGCACTACGCTTTCGCGCAAAAATCATCTGTTGGCCCGAGACCCTGCAGCGAAGCGGCTCATCGGACGTTCCAAGGAAGCTTTGCTCTGTGCGAAAGCGAAGCGTCAGCAACAAATGTTTTATCTGTGCGAAAGCGTAGCGACAGCTACAATTGTTTTATCTGTGCGAAAGCGAAGCGACAGCAACAACAAATGTTTTATCTGTAGCGAAAGCAAAGCGACAGCAACAAATGTTTTATCTGTAGCGAAAGCAAAGCGACAGCTACAAAGCCCCCAGTCGGAACGGAAATCAACCTCACACTTTGGTGATATGTCACGTAATTTATTAAATATTGATAGAGGAGATGATTAAATGGGATATGTTCGTGAAAAATTAATGATTACAACAGAAAGACTCATTCTTAGATTATTTCAAACATCCGATGCAGAAAAAGTTGTAAAGCTTTGCAATAACTATAATATTTATAAAAGCACCATGTACCTACCTTATCCATATAGTTTAAATGATGCATTATCATGGATGGAACTTCATTACGATAATTTTATGGAGGATTTTTCGTACGAATTTGCAGTTACAGATAAGGAAACTGGTGAAATATATGGAGCCATAGCATTATCGAACAATAAACAGTTTAATCAAGGTGAAATAGCCTATTGGATTGGCGAGGAGCATTGGGGAAAAGGCTATGCCACGGAAGCGGCGCAGTCGATTGTACAATTCGCTTTTGAAGAAAAGAAACTGCATAAAGTGTTTGCCCGATATTTTTCATCGAACCCTGCGTCGGGAAAAGTAATGGAGAAGATTGACATGAAACAAGAAGGAATTTTAAAGGAACATATTATCAAAGACGGTAAATATGAGGATTTGGTGTATTATGGAATAATTAACAAATAGCCTAGTTTCTCAAACTATTAATTCTCGGTGTTAAATATAAAAGATGGCTTAAGAAGTATTTTCACTTCTTAAGCCACCCATGTTTCTCTTATAGATATTCCACGAACCAATCCTTAATATATTCTAGTCTATTGATTCTTAACGCTGGTTTTCCGCTCCTAGAAAGTTCGTGATTGGATTCTGGGAAGCGAACAAATTTTGTTTCTTTTTTACGGTGTTTTAAGGCGATAAATAATTGCTCTGCCTGTTCAATCGGACAGCGATAGTCTTTTTCGCTGTGTAAAATTAACAGCGGTGTCTCCACATTGTCCACATATTTCAGTGGTGAATGATTCCATAGCTTCTCTATATTATCTAGACCCGCTTGGATTTGCCAGTCATTGAAGTAATAGCCGATGTCACTTACGCCGTAAAAGCTAATCCAGTTAGAAATGCAACGTTGCGTAACAGCTGCTTTAAAGCGATTTGTATGTCCGACAATCCAGTTTGTCATGAAGCCCCCATAGCTCCCACCTGTAACACCGAGACGGTCTTGGTCAATAAAATCATATTGTTCCAATGCAAAATCAACAGCAGCCATGAGATCATTATAATCATTGCCACCATAATCACCACGGACTGCATCAACAAATTTTTGACCATATCCATGGCTTCCGCGAGGATTCGTGTAGAGAACCGCAAAACCTTGTGCAGCAAGGATTTGGAATTCGTTAAAATATGAGTTGGCATACATAGCGTGCGGACCGCCATGGATTTCAAGAATAAGTGGATATTTCTCCCCTTTTTCATAGCCAATAGGCTTCATTATCCAGCCGCTTACTTTCCAGCCATCTGCCCCTTCATATTCTACTGCTTCTGGAACAGACAATTCTCTCGTCTTTAAAAATGCTTCATTAACTTTAGTAAGCTGTTCCTTTTCACCAGTATTTAAATTTACGTAAAATAGATCGCCAGGGTTTGTAGTAGTGCTAATAGCGACTACCGCTTTATCATTTTTAGGATCAAGTGAAAAACCATAGACATACTGATCATCATTTATAGCTGGATATAATTCTCCTGATAGATTACCAAAATACATAGCTGTATTTCCGTGATCAGTCACTTGGAAGTAAAAGCTTTTATTATCCTCCAACCATTGGACACGCGGCGCAACAACACCTTGAAGGAAATCACCAACGACAAAATCACCGACTGGCGCGTCAAATTCACTCGTTACACATGTCGTAATGTTATTTTCCAAATCATAAATCCATAGCTTTGCTTGTGTCGCATTTTCAAATTCTCTTTCACTTCCAACATAAGCTACGTAGCGGCTATTCGGTGACCATGATGTTTGGTAAAACACCCCTGTTCCTTCCGTTAGCTTGCGACCATGTTTCGTTTCTAAATCCAATAAGTAAATATCATTTATGAATGAAAAATCTAGATCCTCTGTTAAGTCAGCAATATAAGACAAATATTTTCCATTTGGAGACCATTTACCAAGCTGTAAATTATGTTTCCCTTCCGTAACCAGTTCTAATTCTCCAGATTCAAGATTGACGATTGCAATTTGAGAAAATTGCTCCATATCAATAAACCCAGCTGCATCTGATTTATATTTCATCTTTTCTATTTCAAGTGGCTTAAGTTCTTTATCTTCTTTCTTATCAGTTTCAGATTTATCATAAATGCTTTCATTTTTACCTAGCTTTACTGAGAAAGCAATATTCTTACCACAAGGAGACCAAACAGGCGATGTCGCACCGTTTTTACAATTAGTAAGCTGTTTCGCTTCCCCGCCTGCTTTAGAAAGCACAAAAATTTGCGGTTTGCCATGTCTCGTTGATACAAACGCGATTTTACTGCCATCTGGAGACCAAACGGGTGAATTCGTTTTATCTTCACCAAATGTCCATTGTTGAGGCTTTTTATCATTCAAGTTTATGTAAAATAAATTAGATACGTAGTCCTTTTTCTTCTCATCAATATGAGTCTCTACATACACAACTTCGGTTCCATCAGGTGATACTTGTGGATCTGCCACTGATTTTAAATGATATAGATCTTCTGCTTGAATACCTTGTTTCGATGTCATATTTTTTATCCCCTTTATGTAAAAATTTCATTACTTAAGTACAATATTTCGACACCCTAAGTATTATTCCTCCTTTTAACAAGAAATTGTTTTTTTATATAAAAACGTAGCTGCTTCGCAATAATTACGAAGAGCTACGGATATAATTTATTTCAAGATTGAATCAGGGATAACTGGCTGTGCACCCATTTGAGTAACAACATAAGCAGCAACTTTCGTGGCGAAATCTATTGAGCTTTGAAGAGACTCTCCCCTGCATAGTCCGACTGCCAAAGCACCATTAAATGCATCACCCGCACCAGTTGTGTCAATCGTGTCAACGCTCAACGCTTGAACCCAGCCACTTTCTACATGGTTCATATAAAAAGATCCTTTAGATCCACGTGTTACGACTACCGTTCCGACCCCTTTTTCTAGCAATACACTACATGCAGAGCGAATATTTTCTTCTGTTGCAACTTCAATACCCGTCAACTGCGCAAGTTCTGTTTCATTCGGGGTTAAGAATGTAATATTCTTCAATAAAGAATCAGGTAATTTTTGAGATGGTGCTGGATTAAGGATGACGATTTTCCCATGTTGAGATGCGATTTCTACTGCCTTTTTAACTGTATCGAGCGGTACTTCAAGCTGCAGAAGGAGTGCCTTGCTTGAAGAAATGATATCAGCCTCCTGTTCTATTTGTTTAGGAGTAACTAAAAAGTTTGCACCGGAAAACAAAACGATCGCATTATCACCAGCATCTGTCACTTGGATTATCGCTTGCCCAGTAGCTCCTTCCTTTTGAACGGAATCAACATTAACACCTTTATCTTGTAAATTTCTTATCGCTTGTTCCCCGAAATCATCTTTTCCTACTTTTCCAATAAAATGAACATTTGCTCCTAGGCGGCTTGCTGTTACTGCTTGGTTAGCACCTTTTCCACCGAAATGAACACTATGGGACGAACTGTGAAGCGTTTCACCATTATTAACAATATAAGGAACACGATACACAAGATCTATATTGATGCTCCCGACTATTGAAATATCCATGCCAGTTATCATCCTTTCTTAAAATCTCTTTTCTAATACGGATAATAATTGACCTTTTGTCATGATACCTTTCTCCAAGCCCAATAAGTTAGCCATTTTAGCAATTGCAGGTGGCTTCAGCATACTTTCTTCTAATATCGTAGAATTATAAAAAATATGTTCTGAAACATCATCTGCAATAATTTTACGATTTGCCATTACAACAATTCGAGAGAAATAATCCGTGACAAATTCCATATCGTGTGTGATCGCAATAACAGTCTTTCCCTTCCCCTCCAATTCATCTAAAAGCTTACTTAATAAATCTAATCCGACACGATCCTGTCCAGCTGTCGGCTCATCTAAAATAATCACATCGGAATCCATTGCCAAAACGGATGCAATGGTAACAAATTTACGTACGGAATACGGGAGATTATAAGGATTTTCATGAGAAACATTACTAATTCCGCATAATTCCATCGCCCATTCTGTCAGTATTGATACACGTTTTGAATCAAAGCCCATATTTTTAGGTCCAAACTGTACTTCTAATTCCACATTATTGTGGAAAATTTGATCGTCCGGGTTTTGAAATACATAGCCAACCTTTCGAGATACTTGAGCTGTCGTAAAATCTTTTGTATTCCAATCCCCAACATATACTGCACCTTCAGTCAGCTTTAAAAGGCCGTTCATCAATTTTACTGCGGTTGTTTTTCCGGCACCATTTTGTCCAATAATAGCTAGACGTTGACCAGTAGGAACAGTAAGTGTCAAATTTTCTAATGCTTTTGTTCCATCGGGGTAAGCGAAACTAACGTTTTTCAGTTGAAGTTCAGTCATAAGCACTCTCCCCTACGCTTGCCCAACTTATGCTGTCAGGTAATTCCTCATCGCGAATCGGAACATATTTTAATTGAACACCGTTTTTTTGTAAATTTAAAGCGACCTCTGTTACATGAGGATATTGAATGTTATATTCTCCATATTGTGAGTCCGCAAAAACTTCTCGTGTCGGACCTTGTAAAACAATTTCTCCTTTATTGAGGACAATTAGATTGTCTGCATATTCAGCAATTAAGTCCATTTTATGTTCTACTAGGATAATTGTTTTTCCCTGTTCTTTCATGAGACGGATGATTTCAAATACATGCTCCGTTCCAATTGGGTCTAACTGAGATGTGGGCTCGTCAATGACAAGAATATCCGGATTCATTACGATGATTGAAGCAAGTGCAACACGTTGACGTTGACCACCTGAAAGCCCCATAGGATGTTTTTCTCGTAAATGCTCGATGTTAATAAACTTTAAGATTTCATTTACTCTGTCAATAATTTCATTTTCTTCTACACCTAAATTTTCGAGACCATACGCAACTTCGTCAAAGACAGTATCTTTTACTCCAGATACTTGGATGAAAGGGTTTTGAAAGACATATCCAATTTTTTCTCCTAATTGACCTAGTTGGTATTCTACTATTTTTTTATCATCGACAATTACATCCCCTTTAAGGTCACCTTTATAAAAGTGCGGAATGAACCCACGTATGATATTACAAAGGGTCGTTTTACCGGAACCATTATTGCCAATAATGGCTGTAAATTTCCCCTTTTCAATTGTAAAAGACACATTTTTTATATTCCAATCATCACTAACTGGATATCGATATGAGACATTTTTCATTTCAATGATAGAATTCATGTGAGGATCCTCCATAACACCAATCCTACTAAAATGATCATGTAGACGAATGGTAGAATTCGATCAGCTTTATTTTTTGTCAGCTTATGCAAACTAGTCTTCTTTGTTGGAGCAGAAAATGCTCTCGATTCTAAAGTAATTGCTCGTTCTTCAGTACTTGATATTGATGATAATATAAGAGGAGTTAAGGTTGGGATAAATGCTTTCGCTCTCGTTAACATCGATCCTTCCGTTTCTACCCCACGTGTTTTTTGAGCATCCATAATAGTGTTCGCTTGGCGTCGCATTTCAGGAATAATTTGTAATGTCGATAAGACAACATAAGCTCCCATTGGTGGGAGGCCGGCATCTTCTAGCGATTTTACAAAGTCACGAATCTCTGTCAAACGGAAAAATAATATGAAGGCAGAACCCATCGCCAGAATACGAGATGTAAGCGTTAATCCGTAATTTAAGCCTTCCTCAGTCCACTTGAATATTCCCCATTGTCCCATCACATGATCACCTGGATAGAACAAGAGCTGCATGAAGAAAATGATTATTAGTAAAAATAACAAAGCCTTCATGACTGTTCCCAAAAATTCTTTCACAATGCCTGCAGCGGTAGCTATAACAAGTAAAATTGGAAAAACTAAAAATGAGAATTTAAACCCAGGAATAATAAGAACGGCAGCTACTACAAGTAATGCAAAGAAGAATTTAGTCATTGGATGTAACCGCTGAATGAAATTTTTCTGCACGACGAACCCTCCTCAGAAAAAGTAGATCTTTCCGCTCAGGCAGAACGGAAAGATCTCAATTATCGATCTTCACGTTTCATATACAGAGTCCCATAATTCATTTTTGATAAATAACGATCAGACATTTTTCTTACAATAAAGTAAACGATTAGAGCCGATACTACTTTGTCCGCAATTTCAAAGATAAAGGATGAGGCGAATACGGCACTCCAAATTTCTTGTCCTGAAGCAAGGAGTGTAGCTGTAAGAATGGATGATGTATTTCCAGTAGCTCCTCCAAAAACTAACACTGTAATCGGAGCAGATACTATAACAGCAATCAATGTAATGACAATACCAGAAATAATTGTTTTAGGAATATTTTTAAACATTCCTCCTTTAGACAAGTATCCTACACCTAACCCAATCGCCACCGATGTAATGGCATACGGAAAATACGTAGGATTGAAAATACCATTTATAAGGTTTGTAATTAAGCCAGCAAGTAAAGCAACCCAAGGACCTGCAACGACCCCGATTAAAATGGTTCCAATTGTATCAAGAAAAATAGGGAGCCTTAAAACGTTAGCAATTTGAAAACCGACAATATTCACTGCTACACCAATTGGAATAAGAAGCATAGACATCATATTAAAGTCCTCTTTAAAACTGCGTTTCATCTTGGTTTCCCACCTTTTTTAATTATTGACCGATTTGACGGCCCATTTTTGCAATCGCTTCCATAAATTGATTAACAAAAGCCTCACGATTTACCGAGTGTAATACTTTTACATTATGCGGTTTTCCGGAACGGTGCATGTAATCTACAACGGTCGCACCAGCAGTATGGCGGCCTTCTGTTTCTACCGCTACATAGCAATCTTCCCCTTCAAAAAGTTCTGGCGTGACAACATATGACACAGCACAAAGGTCATGCAAACGAAACCCATTTTCGAAATCAGTTTCTTGGAAATCATTATTTTTTGCATTTTGTATATAAAAGCGAAGCATTGCACCAATTTTTTGTGATAAATCTGTCCCCATACTTTCAATTTGACTCAACTCTTCCATATTTACATAGGCTTTATGAGTAACATCAAGTCCACTCATGATAATAGGAATTCCGGAACGAAAAACGATATCGGCTGCATGCGGATCAACATAAACATTAAATTCTGCAAAAGGACTCATATTGCCGGCGACAGCTGCACCACCCATATAGGAAATATAACGGATTTTATCTTTTACTTCTGGGTGAGCAAGCAGCAATGCTCCGATATTTGTAAGTGGGCCAGTTGCGATTAAAACAATTGGTTCCTCACTTTCCGTTAAAACATCTATTAAAGCATTTATGGCTGTTCTATCACTTTCGAGTAAATCCGGCTCCGGTAAAATGACTTCTCCTAGCCCACTTTCCCCGTGAACGTCATCAGCAACCTCCAGTTCACGGAAGAAAGGATCATCCAACCCCCTTGCGATTTCAATATTTTGTTTCATGTAGCTTGTGAAGGCTCTAGCATTGTAGACTGTTTTATCTTGCGTTTGATTTCCCGGTTCCGTTGTAATTAACTTTATATCCAGATCCTCTCGGGAAAAGGCTAATAATAGTGCCATTACATCATCAATTCCTGGGTCACAATCAATAATTACTGGTATTTTTCCCATCAAATTCACTCCTTTAAATAATCTATATTTCTAGTTGTTTTATTATGATAAGCATAGATTTGGTGATGTACTACTTCCTCGTATTACCAGAGTCGGATTAAACATAACAGATGACGTTTCGTTATTTTCAAGTTTTTGTATTAAAAGTTTTACAGCCTCCCGCCCCATTTGATAAGTATCCTGACGAATTGTAGTAAGCGTAGGTATTAAAGCGGATACTAACGGAATATCATCAAAACCTACGATAGATAGATCCGTTGGTATATGAATACCAAGCTCGTGAGCCATACGGTAAACACCGAAAGCCATTACATCATTAAAGGCAAATATAGCCGTCACTTCTTTTTTCATAAGGAGGTCCTTGGACTTTTGGTACGCCATTTCCATCTGAAAATCCCCTTCAATTATATGTGATGGCAAAAGTTCAACACCTGATTCAGACAGTGCTCTTTTAAAACCTGCTAAACGTTCATTAGACAAAGAAATAGACCTTGGACCAATCATGCATGCTATCTTTCTATGTCCCAGTTCTACTAAATGTTTTCCTGCTAAATATCCACCTTTATCATTGTCTAAAAAGACACTGGAATGTTTTTTTTCATTCTTTCCTCTATCAACGAGAACGAAAGGAATTTTTGCACGTGATAATTGCTCTTCATCAGATGGCTCCAAATGATCCTTTGCTGAAAAAATGATTCCATCAACCTGTTGTTCTTCTAATAGGCGCAAGTATCGCTTTTCTTTATCCGATTGGTCATCGGAATTACAGATGATTAAGCTATATTCTCTTTCATTCGCTTCATCTTCCACCCCCCGACATAATTCAGGAAAATATGGATTAGAAATATTCGGAATGATTAATCCGAATATCTTCGATCGCTTCGTAACTAGACCACGAGCAAATTGGTTAGGCTGGAAATCTACCTCTTCCATTACCTTAAGTACCTTTTCACGTGTCTTTAGGGACATTCCCTCCTCTTTTTGATTCAACACTCGCGAAACAGTGGTAATAGAAACACCCGCTTTTTTCGCAATATCTTTAATGGTCCATCTTTTCATAATCTTCACCTACTATTACTATAAGATCTCACGTTAAGAAAACGTTTTCTTAACTACCATATCATGGCATAGTCAAATTGTCATTTTATTTTTCAGAAAAATCAGATAATACGAAATGCATTATTTGTACACTTACTCTTCTGTTGAATTTTTCACCTATTCGATTTAAAAATCTTCAAAGTAAAATCATCGATGAAAAGGTAAATCGCCCTTGCTCATATTGGCAGGTATCTTAGGTTCATCGCCTATACACCTTCCCATAATGTGGCTATATTGGTATCTGTATATACTTCCCATTACAGTTGAGGGACAGCCTCGAATTTGCACCAATACGTCGTATTAATTTTTGTTGCAAATAATATTGATAGACTAGCAGATTCACAATATCCTTAAATCATAAATATATTAATACTATTGAGACATAAACACTTTTTTGAAATATTTTTCAACTCAATTCTGTTACAATATTGATAAATGAATTAATAGAAACGAGGATTTTTTATGCATGTAACAATCGGGGTACTTGCTCACGTAGATGCAGGAAAAACAACATTTTCTGAGCAGTTGCTATTTCATACAAACAGTATTCAAGCCCGTGGACGAGTAGATCACCAGGATACATTTCTAGATAACCATGAACTGGAGCGTCAACGAGGCATTACGATTTTTGCGGAGCAAGGTCGCATGACGATTGGGAATGATACATATACGTTAATCGATACACCTGGACACGTCGATTTTTCCCCAGAGATGGAGCGTGCTATTCGAGTTATGGATTATGCCATTATTATTGTTAGTGCGGTTGAAGGACTACAGGGTCATACGGAAACAGTGTGGCAACTCTTACGCCAATATCACGTCCCTACCTTCTTCTTTATTAACAAAACTGACCGTGAAGGGGCAAATGTTGAAGCCGTTATGGCACAGCTTCAAAAGGACTGTTCTGAGGATGTATTATTCGTAGATGAACCGCTCCGTTCAAACTATGTTTCAAAGCACATGATGGAGTGGCTAGCTGAACGTGATGAGCAGCTTCTCGATGCTTTTCTTAATGAGACATTGGATAGCTCTAGTTGCCTACCTCATATATATACGATGATTAAAGAGGAAAAAGCCTTTTTATGCTTTACCGGCTCTGCCTTAAAAGATATTGGTATAAAGGAATTCCTTACACAGCTCCCTCTTCTTACAAAGACACATTATAATAACAATGCTCCATTTCAAGGCGAGGTGTTTAAAATCCGTCACGATGGCCATCAACGCTTAACTTTTATCAAGGCATTGCAAGGAACGTTACATGTACGTGATGAGTTTTCTTTTGATGATGTGACAGAAAAAGTGACTGAGATTCGGCTTTACAATGGCACCCGTTTTGTAACAGCTCAAGAGGTCGAGGCCGGGGAGATTTTCGCAGTAAAGGGCATTAGCGAAGCAAACATAGGCGATATCATTGGCTATTCAATTAACCCACAGCCCTATGAGTTAGTACCGACTTTACAGGCTAAAGTACAATATGATGGCGATCAGCATATAAAGGAAGTTTTAAAAATTTTCCGCACACTTGAAGCAGAAGAGCCAACATTACGTGTGCTATGGCATGAAAAATTCCAAGAAATTCATGTACATATTATGGGTGTCATCCAACTCGAGGTTCTAATCGACGTACTTCATAAACGCTTTTCGCTAGACATTTCATTTAGCGAACCACAGATTTTATATATGGAAACGATCGCAACAACTGTGACAGGCTATGGTCATTTTGAGCCATTAAAGCATTATGCAGAAGTACATTTATTGATGGAGCCAAATACACGTGGTACTGGCAATACATTCGTCAATGCTTGTCATGCGGATGATTTATCGGTTGGGCATCAACGACTCATTGAAAAACATCTATTCGAGCGCGAGCATCATGGTTTGTTAACTGGATTCCCTGTGACAGATATTCGCTTCACTCTCTTAACAGGACGCGCTCATATTAAACATACAGATGGTGGCGATTTCCGTGAGGCAACATTCCGTGCATTACGACAGGGGCTGGAACAAGCAGACAATATATTACTAGAGCCGTATTACCGCTTTAAGCTTAAAGCTCCTAGTGAGTTTATCGGCCGCATGATGACTGATATTCAACAAGCTGCTGGTACATTTGACGCGCCAATCTTAACTGAAAATGATGCGATTTTAACTGGCCGCGCTCCTGTCTCAACATTTATGAGCTACAGTACAACCTTTGCCGCCTACACCAATGGCAAGGGCGTACTTTCTCTACAATTTTACGGATACGATGTGTGCCACAATACAGAAGACATTATTACGCAAATTGGCTATGACAAGAATGCCGATCCTGAATATACATCCTCTAGTATTTTTTGTGCAAAAGGTAAGGGCTACTCCGTTCCATGGCAGGAAGCGCAAGCCGCGATGCACTGTATTGACTAAATTTATAAAACAGGAAATGATTTTGATTTGTACGATCAAAATCATGTCCTGTTTTTTATGTTTCGTGGGGATTTACTGTGCTATCGCGGGTATTCTGAATAAAGTATCAGGATTTTAGATATATATTTTTTTGAAAATACAAAGCTTCTTGATTCATTTTTTTATTTTCTGATTGATTCAATCCACAGCTCACTTTGAAGCATTTTAAACAAACGTAGTATGATCGAAATGTACTTTTGTTCATTTTTAAAATCGATATCAGACTTAATACAAGTTTTTAAAAGTAAAAGTAAACGAAAAAGAAGAAGTATGGATACCAATTAAAAATCAAGACCGCGAAATAGATGATTAAAATGAAACATGTACGCAAATCGAACTGATAAAGAGATAGTTGGAGAGATGAAAAAACGTTATCCTTTTCTATAATTCTATAGACAGGATAACGTCTTTTTCGTTTTTGAGATAAATTAATTTCCTAAAATATCTATTTCTGCGGCTGAGGCATATCCGTTCATTCCATTTAACACCTCTAATTTCAAATATTTAGCAGATACGGGATCAAATGTTGCAAATTGTTGTTTCGTGTTATTTTCCCATGTTCCAGAAGTTGCTTTTTGATAATTTACACCATCTGTACTTGTGTAAATGTTGTAGTTTAGAATACGACCATTTGCAGGTCCATTTTGCCTTGGAAGATATGCGAGTTGTGTAATCGTATGAGTATCGCCAAGGTCAATCGTTAAATTAAATGGAAATTGGTTTTGTTCGCTCCATTTACTATGCCAAATTGTATAGGGATTCCCATCAATTGCATTAGTTGCAGGCTCAGGCCCTGATTCTTCACTACTTGCAATTACTTTCATGTTTTCTTTAGGTAATGTGTTTAACGGAACACGTTTAGAATCAGTTGCTTCCCAAATAGGCGCAGTTAATGTTGGCAGATTCAAAGATTCTATTTTTTGTCGAGTTTCTGTAGATGCTTTTAATCCCCATTTATCAAAGAATGGAAGTAAATTCTGCTTTGCTACTTTGGATGTGTTGTAAATAAAACCTTGTACCTTTTCTTCGCTAGTTTTAGGTAGTTCTCCATCAGGAATAGCACGGTATAATCGGTGTATTTCAGGATAGAATTCTTCTCCAAATGCTAAATCTAATTGCCAAAACATTACTAATTTCGTAAAGACATCATCAATTTTATTAAAATCTTTTTCCGATTGAGACTTACTTAAATAATTAAATGCTTTTTCATAAGAATCTACTTCTAATCTTGATTTCTGTCCTAAATTACGTTGTACAGACATACTGTAAATATTTACAGTGACTTCCGTTAATCCATCCCACAGCCAAGGAGTTTGTTGACGTTGATGACCCATTTCATGCCAAGGACCCCATCCGTTTTCTGTAAATTCTTTCAAGTTTAGTACATGCTGAATCGAATCTCCGACATATGATGTTACAAAATTATTAGCATACATATAATAATCAGGAGTATGATTATCTTCTGCAAAGGCTACGTAATGCTTATCTGCCTGTTCCTCGGATAAACCTGCAAGCTTATCTTGAATTCTAATAGCTTCATCTATTTTTTTTAAGAGTTCTGCAGGATCTGTATTAGAACCTAATAAGTATTTTTTTACACGTTCTGGACTGGCAGTTATTAAGGACCGTTCTCCTTTTAATTCCACTGCATGAGCATTAGGGTACATATCTAGCATATTAACTAAATCTTGTTTCGTATGTTTTCCTAATTCAAAGAAAGGTATAGGTGTTCCTCCTGTTTTAATCGCAGCTTTTACTGTACCACCTTGTTGTGAATTATAAAAATAAATCATTCCACCATTTGGATTTTCGATTGTATTTTCTCCTGGATTTAAAGTAAATGACTTTATTTTTGTCCCATATTCACGCCATCCTGCATCATAGCCATATGCTCCTATATAAGCCTGAATGTTCTGTGTTCCTTCTACTTGAATTGTTATTTTTTCATTGGGACTTGCGTATAGTCCAGTTGGTTCATAGGGACTAAACGTAAATTGTCGTCTATCTCTATCTCTGATTTGTTCTATATTTCCCTTGCCTGGCACTTGAAAAATACGTTCTGTTGATACTTGTGTTTCTGCAGTTTGTTCTTGTGTTTCAGCATGAACAACTATATTATTTGTCATGATAGGAGCAAATAATGTAGTTGTTAAAATAGCAGATGTTGCTAATACTTTTAGTGGTTTATGTAACATATGGGGCCTCCCTTTTTCTGTACGAATTATTTCTTACATTATAAAAATCGCATATTTATTATATTAAGATAATAAATTTAAATAGAGTTTTTCTCTCTGTACCATCTCCCTCCAGCAAACACCGAGCTAAAATAAAAAGAGTTACTTTCGCTATTCCCTAGAAAATCCCAATCGCATAAACATTTCATTTCGCAATAAAGCAATATAATCTTGCTACTCCGAAGACCTTAAGTAAATCCGGTTATAGTGACTATAAGTTTCCAGTAATGCTATATTAACCATTTGGATCTTTTCGTTCCTTCCCCCCTTTGTCATGTATTGACGTCGCTGAAGCAAAAAGAATTGCAGTGTTAAAACAGTCTCTTCTCTTTGTGCAGAAGGAAAGAGGCTGTTTTATCATTTATAAACTCTAACACTACTGACAAAACCTAACAATAATCATTCGAGCTCAAAAATCTGGCTTTATTTGGGTAGAAAAATTATTCTTATATAAGAATAAAGGAGTAGACATAAAAGCTACCCCTTTATTTTCATTTTTTTCAGGCGCTTCGTCCTAGAAATCATGTATGGATATTTATAAAGTCATTTAATTCCCCTCAAATAAAACTAGAGCTTACTACAATATACTTAGTGGAACGCTGTTTTAAAGGTGTTTAAATACAGATCAATCAAATCAATAATGTTCAAAAATGGATAATAAAAAATGTTTACTTACGATTTCTGAATCTTATAGGATAGGTACGCCTTTGACGTTATCTCCGGCTTTTCCCCACTTTACACCGTACGTGCGAGTTTCTCAGCATACGTACTGTTTACGGAAACATTTCTCCACTTGCTCGAAAGGCAGCGATCCGTTCTTGCCACATCGCTTGTCGTTCTGATTGTGTCATGAATAAACCTCCTAAAGAATGAATGTACTGTGATTATCACATAGCACAGACTTCATTAGAAGGTGTGTTGTATTTGGCGCTTACTTTGTTCTGCTTCCGCGGGTATTTGACTCCCTTTCGCGGGTATTTGTTCTGCCTTCGCGCGGGTATTCGACTTCCTTCCGCGGGTATTTGCTCTGCCTTCGCTCAGGTATTCGACTCCCTTCCGCGGGTATTTGCTCTGCCTTCGCTCAGGTATTCAACTCCCTTCCGCGGGTATTTGCTCTGCTTTCGCGGATATTTGGCTTCCTTCCGCGGGTATTTGTTCTGCCTTCGCGCGGGTATTCCCCTTCATCCCGCGCGAATTTAATTCACAAAGCTTGTACTGTTTTCTGTGCTTGTTTAAAAATGCAATATGAAGGTGCCACTACAATGTGGCTATGGGAATTAGAAAAATCAATTAAAACCTTGCCAGGTCGGCTCCTCAAAAGTTGTAAATTATCAATTAATTCGAGCAGTAGTTCATGACCGTTACCACGTGGGTGCCAGTTTAAATGATAATCATTAAGTTCCTTCACAGCTCCTAAAAATTGATGATACTCTCGCTCTACAAAATTAATCAGTTGTTTGTCTTTTTGAGCTACCTGTGATAAATCCTCTAAATATGTTTCATAAAAGCGCATTACGATCGAGCACAATAAATCATTGACTCGAGCAGCACTTAATATTGGCTTAGGAGCTTGGGAAAGTCTCTCTAAATTTGGTTTTGCACGAGTTGAATCAATGCGTGTAATTAAATGATAATGCTCGCCATTCACCTCATAAACTATTGGATTTGTCGGCATATACATCATAAAACAATTTGTCTTTGTTTTAAGCTGATCTGTAATATCCGCCTTTGCAAAAAGATGCCCATTAATATTTTCATTTTGAATCCATATAATATCTTTGTTATATAAAATTTGCTCAAATAATCGTTCATTACTAATAAGATTACTAGCTATTAATTGATCAACAAGTGATTCTATAACCATTCTTGTTGTAGCTTTCTTAGTAACTTCAGTGCGTGGTTGCTTACAAATTTTCATATCTAAAGATTGCGATTGCTGTGCTGTACATACATGAATATTCGTCATACTTGCATCCTCTTTTCGTACATATTTTCAAAACGGAAGTCATCAGTAAAAAAAGGATTTCCTCTTAACGCGAGGAAATCCTTCATTCTATCTTTTTCATTCATCATATACTGTCAAACAATGCCCAAATATGAAAGAATTAGCTCGATAGCCAATACCTTTTTTTATTTTGGGCGTTTGACGTACAGTGACGAACAGAGCATTCTGTTTTGTCAACATGCCACCTCCTATTCCTCGTAGGGTTATGGTGTGTACTCATAATAGGCAGGTATCCTGACTCATGATCATCGCTACTTTTCTCCTTCCCGTCGTTAAACAGTGGTCTATGAAAAGTCGCTCACATTTACAGTTGCGGGACAGTGTCGGATTTGCACCGACTTCCCTTTTAAGTAAATTGCACGCAATTTACACCTATTACTCCATGCTATTCAGTTGTCAAAGGAATCTAGTAAACCTACATTCCTTATTGATTATTAAATTAATTGTAAATGAGTGTATTTCTAAAGTCAAATAACACAATATATTCCAGTTTCTTGTTCTTTTTCTTCTAGTCTTTTTAACTCGGATTGTAGATACACTTTTATTATTTCGTTATCCTCTTTCTCATATTCACAGGAGTTAGGTGCTCCCACTCTTTATATAGTTTCTTTTTCGAAAGTATCTTCCAAGGATTAAACATCGTTTGTCCGTGCTTATTAAAATACAGTTCTTCACCAATATGATAAGCTGCATGTTGAATAATAGCATTTTTATCCTTCCAAATCACAATGTCGCCTTGTTGTATTCCTTCACCTAGGACCTCTTCATAGTTATACTGACTCAATTTTTCAAGAAATGTTTCTTGATATATCCATTCATAAATAAACCACTTTTGTTTCCCTTTTGAAATTGCATACAAAACCGCTGCTAAACAATTTGCACCTTGGCGATGCCCAAAAGTATTGGCAAATAGCTGTAGAAAACTAGGTAATGATTTTGGAGGTTCCTCACATTCTCCCTTATCCCACCATTCATAAACCATTGTTGTAAGTAACTGTTCTTTCAATGCTTCGTCAAGATCTTCCCACATTGAACGCTGTATGATAACGTGCCCATTCTGTACATAACTGGAAGGTACTTTTTCTATCTCCTTTATAAATTTAATGGGGAGTACAAGCCCTCTTTCACATTGCACTTGAAAACTTAAAATCAATTGTTGATCCTCTTTCGATTTGCTCTCAATCCATTCTTTTTCAGCAATAATTACGTATTGTGCATTCTTTATATTCCAGTATTCATAACTATTAACATAATTTAAATGCTGATACGTGCTATGAGTATAAAACTCATCTATAGGCATTAACAATACATCTGTAAAGTCAATTTCATGATTAAGATGTTCTTCTGATAGAAAAAATAAATCTCTTCCAGGGACATAACTTTCCATCCATGACAGTAAAACTTTTTTTGTCGGTTTAATTATCATTATGTATTTTCCCCCAGCTTGAATTTCTTGCTCATTGTTTGAATAACCATTCAGAATCATGGACTTTGGGGTCATCAGATTTACGGTGTGTACTCTTAATAGGTAGGTATCCTCCCTTATGATCGTCGCTACTTTTCCCCTTACTGCTTGCCAGAGAATCTTAATACAACTTCGGAGCTTTTCGCAGTTTAGTTGCTTGTTCAAATGAAAATGCGAGTTTTATTAGTACATCCTCACTAAATGCTGTTCCTGCGAAAGTTATGCCAAACGGTCTCCCATTCTTCTTATACCCTGCTGGGACGGCAATAGACGGATAACCAGCTTTCGCACTAATTGTTGAACCTATATATGATGGAAACAAAATTGCATCTAATTCATATTTTTTTAATGTATAATCGATTCCTTGTTCTTGAGAAAAATACATATCTTCTAGCTTTGCATTAATATATTCAGAATCTCTTAATGTGTTCGATAATTTCTCTCTCGATTCCAATTTATCCTGACCATATTTTAACGACTTTCCTTTTGAACGTTTATTAAATTCGATTAACTCAGAGATAGAATGCACAGGCATGTGGGAAGGTAGATTGACAAGGAAATTATTTAAACTATGCTTTAATTCGTATTGCGGTACTCCCCATTTCCAGTCTCTATGAAAAGAAGGAATTTCGATACCTTCAATAATATCGGCTCCTTGCTCTCTTAAAACCTGAATTGTATTATTAAAAAGTGTTTCGTCATATTCCTCTGAGTCATAATAAGCTTTTGAGGCATTATTATAAACACCAATTCTAGCACCAATTAAACCTGTGGCATCTAAAAAACTGGTGTAATCCTTATTTAACCTTCTTTCACTTTTATATGTAGCGACGTCGTCTTTATCTACTCCTGTTAATACTCCCAATAAAATAGCCGCATCTGTTACTGTTCTAGCCATTGGCCCTGCTGTGTCTTGAGAGTATGTAAACGGAATAATGCCCTGTCTACTAATGAGCCCAACAGTCGGTTTTATGCCAACTACTGAATTTGTAATAGCTGGACTTAAAATCGAGGCGTCTGTCTCAGTTCCAATTGATAAAACAGAAAAGTTCGATGCAACTGCTACAGCTGACCCTGAGCTAGATCCTCCCACATAAAGTTCTGGATCACCATAAGGATTAAGTGTTTGTCCACCACGAGAACTATAACCCGCCCACATCGTGCTCGACATAGCGTTTGCTAATTCAGTCATATTTGTTTTTCCTAAAATAACAGCTCCTGCTTCACGGAGCTTTTTAACTAAAAATGCATCCTGCTTAGCTAAATAATTTTCTAATGCTATTACGCCTGCACTAGTATGCATAAAATCCTTCGTTTCAATATTATCTTTTAAAACTACCGGAATTCCGTGTAGAGGCCCTCTAGCTCCCTTTGTTAGTCTTTCCTCATCTAATGCTTCAGCAATAAATATCGCTTCAGGATTAATTTCAAGCATAGAATTTATCTTCTGCCCGCCTTGATCATACTTAGCAATTCTGTGTAAATAATACATAATTAATTCTTTTGATGTTATATCACCATTTACCATAGCTGTCTGAATATCGATTACTGACAATTCTTCTTTAAGAAAACTATTAAAATTTATATCCATTCATATTCCCCACCCTTCTTTCAAAATTATACCAATAAAATCAATTAATTCCTAAATAACTTTTAGTATTTTCAAGTAAATTTCAAAGTCTCCTCAAGCTCCAGATGTCGCATACTCATGTATGCTAACTCAAAGCTCTGTAAGTAGTTAACGTATAAACATAAATGTTAAACTGCCCCCTCACATATAAATCTAATGACTTAAGTGTATGCATATAACCAGGACTCCCGTTTGTCGCACAATCTCCAATTAATTACCAAACAATGATCTGCTGTGCTACACTCTCTATACAGATAAAATTTTCAGTTAGTTTAGTAAAGGGAGGATCGGGACCATATGAAGAAGCTTAGAGGCATTTGGGGTGTCACAATGTTCATATATGGCGTGTCTTTATATATCAAATATTTTCAAAAAGTCAGCGAAGGATGGAATATAACTCTTCATGTTTTATCAGGAAGTTTATGTATTATAGGAATTACATTAATTGTTCAAGCAATAAGAATACATAAATAATCTATAGCTAATGTCACTTTCATTATGTAATGAAAAGATCAGGTTGAGAGGTGAATGAAATTGACTAATATTAATATCCAATTTGGACCACTAATGCTTTTTCTAATTGTGCTTGTTTTAGTAGTTAGTACTTTTGGATTTGTCATTAGAAAGTTGTTAGGTGTCGAAAGAAAGAAATGGTTTTCTTATAATCACATTAATGAAAGACATAAAAAACTAGATTGGTCTGTACGAATAATATTTATGAGTTTATTTTTAATTAGTTATTATATGATTGATAATGATACATTTGGAATTCCTTGGTATTTCGAAACATGGTTTATCTTAATTGTATTTTTAATAACAACTGAATTGTTAAGAACATATATGGAATGGAAATACGCGGAAAATAAAAGAGATTTTGTTGCTACTTTGGCAGAAATGTTGTTTATGATTAGCATAGTATTTTTGACGATAACAACTGATTTTTTCGGCTTATTTAACGCTTAATTCCGAAGCTATTAAGCGGTTGATAACACTGGTTAATCAATGCGCTTGATATAAAAAAGGCTATTTCGCAGAAAATTTTACTCCTGCAAAATAGCCTTTTTTAATTAATATTATATTTCTTTCAATTATTGTCCACTAAATCTCTGTGTAAGCTTTTGTAAATTTTCTGCTTGTACACATAAGTCTTGTGACACTACCATGTTTACAGCTTGCATGGAAGCACTTTGCTCATCAACTGACTGCAGAATGACACCTGTATAATTAGACAAACTATCCATTCCATTTGCGATTGTCGACACTAATTTTGTAACCTCATTCGCGCTACTTGAAAGCTCTTCAGCTGTTGCGGAAATATCCTCGAGTTGGTTCGTCATTTTACTAACATGCTGAGAGATCGTGCCAAATGACTTTGTAGCCTCATCAATGACATAGACGCCCTGTTGAACGTTTTTCAAGTCCTCTTCAACAGAAGTAGCTACTTGTTTTGTATCGCTTTCAATACCAACAACTAGCTCGACAATTTGAATAGCAGAATGCTTAGATTGCTCTGCCAATTTTCGAACTTCTTCTGCTACTACCGCAAAGCCTTTACCATGCTCGCCAGCACGCGCTGCTTCAATTGCTGCATTTAATGCTAACAAATTCGTTTGATCTGTAATAGCTGTAATCATCTCTGTCATAGACTTGATATCTGTCATTTTACCTGATAATTGCTGCATCAATTCACTTGTTTTTTCAGTAGAAGTTGAAATAAACTCCATTTGATTTTTAGCTACGTGTAAAATTTCCGCCCCGTTACCTGCAATGTCATTTGCTTCTTTTGCATGATCAAATACATCTTGCGTTGCCACGGTAATACGTTCAATGCCATCAGCAGTTTCCTGCATAGCAATAGCACTTTCATTTGCTGATTGAGCTGCTTTCTTAAGACCCTCAGTCGTATTCTCCATTTGTGAATCAACTTCATTAACTGCATCTGTAATTTCATTTGTACTTGCTGATAGCTCCTCTATGCTCGCAGATAAATCTGTAGAACTACTCGCAATTTTTTGTGTCATCGTATGTAATTGTTTCTTCATCTCTAAAAACGCTTTAGCTAAGTCTGAAATCTCATCATTGGAATTAATTTCAATCGGAGCTGTACGCAAATTTCCATCTGCAATTGCTTGAGCGGATTGTGCTAATTGCTTAATAGGCTTAATAATTTTAAATTTTACATAGAAAATACAAGATAATGACATAGTAAATCCTATTACTGTTAATAAAGTGGATAGCCATCCTAATGAAGTTATATTTGCTAGGTCAATAATTAATATAACACCCATGAGAACATTTAAAGTAGAAAAGCAAATTATACTTTTTTTTCGTAAACTCATACTAAATTCCTCCAACTATAATATTACTCCAACGTAGTTATTATAGTTTAAATCTCCTGAAATTGATAGAAAAAAGCCCAACTTTTGTAAGGGAAATGAATTACAAAAGGTAAAGTGCTTTCGTATTATCAAAACCATTGTGTCAATGAAGATGTGATATAAAAGTATGACTCATCTGCAAAACGAGGGGGTGATTTCCGTTCCGACTGAGCACTTTCCTACGTCGTCTGATGAGCCGCTTCGCATACTCCAGGGTCCTCATCTACGACATTTCTGTGCGTAAACGGAGCGGCTGCAACAACATAAGCGCAAATAGCCGTGTTGTACTTGTTCATAGGAACTAAGTAACCTTGAACAACCACCCATATTTAAAGCGCATAACATTCATCAAGATTTCCTTCAACAATTATAAAAGCACTTTGCTTTAGACAAAGTGCTTTCATAATAAATTATTTTAATTTCATAATACTTGATCCTGCGATACCTGGATGTGTCATTTCATATGGATCCAGAATTAAATCTAATTGCTCTTTCGTTAGTACACCTTCTTCGATGCAAAGCTCACGGATTGAACGACCAGATAAAATTGCTTCACGCGCAATACGTGCAGCTACCTCATAGCCAATATGCGGGTTCACTGCTGTTAATACACCAACGCTTTTCTCCACGTATTCTTTCATACGGTCTTCGTTTGCTTCAATATCCTTCAAGCAATTTTGTGTAAATGCTCGGAACACATTATTCATAATGCTAATAGATTGAATTAAGTTAAAGACAAGCACAGGCTCCATAACGTTTAATTCTAATTGTCCTGCTTCAGATGCTAAAGAAATCGTATGATCATTACCAATTACTTGGAAGGCAACTTGGTTAAGAACCTCTGGCATAACAGGATTTACTTTTCCTGGCATAATAGAAGATCCAGGTTGACGAGCTGGTAAAACGATTTCCCCTAATCCAGCACGTGGACCAGATGCCATTAAACGAAGGTCATTAGCGATTTTCGAAATATTAATCATACAGATTTTTAATGCGCCCGATACTTCTGTATAAGCATCAGTATTTTGTGTTGCATCCACCAGGTGTGTAGCGCCTTTAAGCGGCAATCCTGAAATTTCAGCAAGATGAACATCAACTGATTGAATATAGTCAGGGAATGCATTTAATCCTGTACCAACAGCAGTTGCACCCATATTTACATCATATAAATTGGGGCGAGTTTGGCGAATACGCACAATATCACGAGTGATAACACGGCAATATGCTTCAAATTCTTGTCCTAATCGAATCGGAACCGCGTCTTGTAAATGCGTACGTCCCATTTTAATAACATGCGCAAATTGTTCCGCTTTTTGGTGGAACACCGCTTGCATGTTTTCCATTGTAAGAAGTAGTTCATCTATCAAATTCAACACAGCAATATGAATTGCTGTTGGGAAAGCATCGTTTGTTGATTGTGACATATTAACATGGCTGTTTGGGCTAATTGTTTTGTAGTCCCCTTTTTCTTTGCCCAAAATCTCTAAGGCACGGTTAGCAATAACCTCGTTGGCATTCATATTAATAGATGTGCCAGCTCCACCTTGGATTGGGTCAACGATAAATTCAGCATCCCACTCGCCGTCAATAACTTCTTGTGCAGCTTCGACAATTGCATCTCCGATTTCTGTTGAAAGTAGGTGTACCTCCATATTACTCATAGCAGCTGCTTTTTTTACAATACCCATTGCTTTAATAAGAGCAGGGTGAATTGTATATCCTGTAATCGGGAAATTTTCAGTTGCACGAAGCGTCTGAATTCCATAATAAGCATTGCTTGGTAAGGCACGTTCACCTAAAAAGTCTTTTTCTATACGTTGTGTGGACATAATTGTCGTCTCCTTTTATGTAATCCTCACACTTGATAGTAGCTAATTAATGCAGTATTGTAAACAGTCATTTGTCTGTAAAATGAAAAATTCCATGAAAAGATATTATTATTCCCTAAAAACCGAGCACTACTGTGAAACCATTAAGACATAAGATTACACACTTTTTACTTTAGTTATCAGTTTTTCTCGTTTTTTACAATTATGCCTCAGCATAATTGCGTACGGATTCGGCTTTTTGCTTGGACAAAGAACTCTATTCATAAATCCCTTACTAATTATTAATCTTCACCAATCGGACTATTACAATGCGAGATAAATATTCCCAATCGTTCATTTATAACAATAAAAAAGCTGAACTAATTGTTTGTGTTAGTTCAGCTCAATATAAACTATTTTAATGTGTTCTATCCCAAGATCTCTGGAGTTACAGCTTTTACATTATTACTTATTAGAAGAAACTGTAAAACGGCCGTTTACATGCTTTGGATTTTCAATTTCATCTAACACCGCAACCGCGTAATCTGCATAGCTAACATAACTTTCACCAGCTGCATTTACTAATAAGTGATCTTCTCCAGTAGTATAGCTACCTGTACGTGGACCTTCTGAATCAAAGAAAGCAGATGGGCTTAAAAATGTCCAAGTAATAGTAGATTGTTGTAAGTCATTTAGATTTTCACCTTGGTTTTTCGCTGTCGCATAGAACATTTCTGGAAAATCTGGTGTATCCATTACGCGTACAGTTTTCTCTGGGTCTACAAACAAACTACCCGCACCACCGACAACAAATAATTTTGTATCAATACCAGTGAAAATATCGATTAAATGACGACCAGCTTTCACATGTAATTCCTCTTGACCAAAAGGAGCGCCAAACGCATTTACGACTACGTCATAGCCTTTTACATCTTCTTGAGATAATTCAAATACTTCCTTTTCAATTACAGGAATATTTGCCGTCACTTTTGAAGCTGAACGTACAATCGCTGTTACATCATGACCAAGTTGCAGTGCCTCCTCTACAATTTTTTGTCCTGCTTTCCCTGTTGCACCAATTACCGCAATTTTCATATTAATAATTCCTCCTATTTTCCAATTGTAACTATTTTAGTTACAGGTTAGATACAAAAGACCGACTTCGTTGATGTTAACGAAGTTGATCTAACACATCCTGTAAAGTTTGTGCTTGCAGTTGTTCTTCCATTGCATACCAAACAGATGTATAAACACCTTCCAATGTCCGTTGGATTTTTCGACCAACCGCACATGCTGGATTTGGCTCATCATGAATTGCAAATAGCTGCTCTGGCCCATCAATCGCATGGTAAACGGCTAATAGTGTTAAATCTTTTGGTTCCACTAAAAGTTCATAGCCTGCAATACCCGGTTGTGATGTAAGCAAGCCCGCTTTTTTTAGCACCCCGATCATACGTCGCACGACCACTGGATTTGTATTCACACTACCTGCGATGAAATCAGACGTCAGCTGGTTTTTATCAGATGTTGTTGCAATGAGCGAAAGTATATGGATCGCTACCGAAAATCGACTGTTCACCATATGTATCACCACCTGTTGTAACTATTATAGTTACAGGTTTAAATAAAAACAAGCAAATTGCTCTATTTACACCTGTATTTATTTTTTTCCGTTTCCAGAGTATTATACAATAATTATAATTGCTTTACGTAAATAACTAATTCTTGTCGTATTTCTCCGTCTTCCTCATAAAAGTCTAAATTATGAAATTCATACTTAAAATGACCAACTGGAAACGTCACACTCTCTCCTTGTGCCGCAGCCAATATGCCTGCCACATCATGTGACACCATTTGCAAAAGCTCTGTACCTAAAACCGAATCTACAAAAATCACGTTCATAATAAAACACCTCCTCAGTTATTATAGCTTAGAAGGCGCTTACATTTATAGTGTTTCTTTATAACGTTTTAGGCGAATTTCCTCAATGACTTGCATCATTTTATGTATTTGCTCCTGGTTTAATTTTGTGGCGATGTGTGGTAGCTCATCTTGATGAATAAATACCTCTTTTTGTTGAGGAATATCCGTAAGCAATTTCGTCCTTAAACGCTGCTCACGCCCTCTTCCGTCTATTTGAAAAATCACCGATCTCCTCACATCATTCACCTCTAAATTTTTAATAAGACTTCCAGATTAAAACTTATATCGGAAAATTTTTCATTATATTAAACAGCCTTTATATAAAGTGCTAGAGAATTTAGCTCTAAATTAATTAATTTGGCTCTCTCTTTTAGCATTTTATCCAGCGCTTCGGAGCGGTAGAATCCTTCTATTTGATGGTTCTTTCTGTCACTTTGGTATTTTTTCAGATTATATCCGTCGCTCTGCTTTCTATCCATCATTTTAGCTCTTCTATCCACGATTTTGGCGGTTCTATCCACGATTTTGGCCTTTCTATCCACGCCCTGCCTATTTTCGGCCCCTCTGTGCAATCTATCCATCACTTTGGCTCTGCTTTCCTTCACTTGACCTATTTTTTCCGTCGCTCTGACCATTCTCTCCGTCGCTCCGTCTTCTATCCATCATTTCAGCTCTTCTATCCACGACTTTGATGGTTCTATCCACGACTTTGGCTCTTCTATCCACGATTTTGGCCTTTCTATCCACGCTCTGCCTATTTTTCCACCACCCTGTGCAATCTATCCATCGCTTTGGCTCTACTTTCCTTCGCTTTGACTCTACTTTCCGTCGCTCTCATCCCTATCCTTCGCTTGGCCGATTCTTTCCGCCACTCTGACCATTCTTTCCGTCACTTCGGCTCTACTTTCCGTCGCTCTCATCTCTTTCCTTCGCTTGGCCGATTCTTTCCGTCGCTCTCATCCCTATCCTTCGCTTGGCCGATTCTTTCCGTCGCTCTCATCCCTATCCTTCGCTTGGCCGATTCTTTCCGTCTCTCTGACCATTCTTTCCGTCGCTTCGGCTATTCTTTCCGTCGTTCTCATCTCTATCCTTCACTTGACCTATTTTTTCCGTCTCTCTGACCATTCTTTCCGTCGCTTCGGCTATTCTTTCCGTCGTTCTCATCTCTATCCTTCACTTGACCTATTTTTTCCGTCTCTCTGACCATTCTCTCCGTCGCTTTGGCTCTTCTTTCCGTCGCTCTGACCTTTCTTTCTGTCGCTTCGGCTATTCTTTCCGTCGCTCTCATCTCTATCCTTCACTTGACCTATTTTTTCCGTCGCTCTGACCATTCTCTCCGTCGCTTTGGCTCTTCTTTCCGTCGCTCTCATCTCTATCCTTCACTTGACCTATTTTTTCCGTCGCTCTGACCATTCTTTCCGTCGCTCTGACCATTCTCTCCGTCGCTTTGGCTCTTCTTTCCGTCGCTCTGACCTTTCTTTCCGTCGCTTCAGCTCTTCTTTCCGTCGCTTCAGCTCTTCTTTCCGTCGCTCTCATCTCTTTCCTTCACTTGACTTATTCTTTCCGTCACTCTGACCTTTCTTTCCGTCGCTTCGGCCATTCTTTCCATCGCTCTCATCTCTTTCCTTCGCTTGGCCCTTCTTCACGTCGCTCTACCTCTTCTATCCGTCGCTCTGCCTCTTCTATCCATCACTTTGTCTTTTCGTTCCGTCACTTTCCCTATCCTATCCATAGCTCCAGCTCTTCTAGCCGACAATTCGCTATTTGTTCGCAATAAAAAAACAGCAACCAAAATGGCTGCTGCTTCTGTTTAAACGGCAATTGGAGCTTTTATTGTTGGGTGTGGATCATAGCCCTCAATAGAAAGATCTTCGAGCTCTATGTCGAAAATTGACGTTTTATTTGGATTAATTTTTAAGGTTGGAAGGTCCTTAGGCTCGCGTGAAAGCTGTTCTTTTACTTGTTCCACGTGATTTGAATATATATGAGCATCCCCAATGCTATGAATAAATTCGCCAACTTCTAAACCACATTCATGTGCAATTAAATGCGTTAGTAGTGCATATGAGGCAATATTAAATGGGCAGCCTAATAATGTATCAAGGCTTCTTTGCATTAGCTGACAGCTTAATTTACCATTTGCGACATAAAATTGGAACATCACGTGACATGGAGGTAATGCAGCTTTACTGCCTTTTGCTCCAGCATTGATAACGTCCTCTGGATTCCATGCATTGACAATAATGCGTCGAGAATCGGGATTGTGTTTGATTTGATCAATTACATCTTGCAATTGATCGATGCTTTCCCCTGTTGATGTTGTCCAATTACGCCACTGTTTGCCGTAAACATTTCCAAGCTCTCCGTATTTAACTGCAAATTCATCGTCTGTTAAAACACGCTCACAAAATGTAGCTAACTCTTTTTTGTAGTCAGCATTGAAAGATTCGTCTACTAAGCAACGACGACCAAAGTCTGTCATATCAGGACCTGAATATTCATCGGACTCAACCCATCTTTTAAAAGCCCATTCATCCCAAATATGATTGTTATTTTGCAGTAGATAACGAATATTTGTATCCCCTTTAATGAACCAAAGTAGCTCACTTGCTACAAGTTTAAATGGTACACGTTTAGTCGTTAAAAGTGGAAAGCCTTTGCTTAAATCAAATCGCATTTGATAGCCAAATACACTATATGTACCTGTTCCTGTACGATCTTCCTTTTTAACGCCATTTTCTAATATATGTTGTAGTAAATTTAAGTACGCGATTTCTGGATGCGCCATGAATCAACAACTCCTTCAAGTATGCTGTTGACCATTATAACATCTAATAACTACATTTGGACGACCAAACAATAAAAACAATATTCACATATCTGTACCAAAGGAATTGTTTTCTAGCTCTTTTGAGATTTCGCTCTCAATTGTGACAAAAAATGTTGGTAACAAAATAATATTAAATAAAATAGGAACAATAATAAGTAAAAGATCCATCCCTGGAGAAAAATAGAGACTGAAAGCAGTCAGTAACCCTGACATAACTAGAAATACAATTTGCACACCGATAATCAATATCGGAATGATTTGATACATATAGTTAAGCTTTCGGAACTGATGCATGTTTTCTGGATCTTCTATTATTCTCTTTTTTAAGCGTCTTGATAAAATTATACAGGAGATAAGCTGTGCAATAATAAAGTTAAAATAAATAATACTATGTAGAACCAATTTCCCTTTCATAACCGTGCCATTAAAATGTCCTACCCGCTGCTGTAGTAGCTCGTTGACCGCTCCCTTATAAACATATTCCTGCTCACTAAAATAAGTGGGCGGTTCAACAAATCCGTGTGTTGCCCAATCCTTTGAGTTGGCTTCCCAATCGACTAATTTACTTGCCAAAATGCGTAATTGAATGGCATCATTTTCACCAAACATTCCTACTAAAAAAGTATACGGTATCGCTACCTTCATTTGCCCATTTTGTTTTTCATTAATTAAATCTTGAATGGAAAAAGTATATGCAACTTCTGTCTGGTGGGCTTCATAACGAGCATCCCCGACCTTCCAATGACTTTCTAAAGAAGATTCAATATTATTCTTCATCTCAACATACGGCGTATTATTATGTAAATGCTTAGGAATCTTATAGACAAAACGATTGTCACCCCCAATAATGCAAATATCTACTTTCACCGTATCATTCTCAAAGTTCTTAGCGATTGTTGTATTCGGGTACGACATTATGACAACTAGAAAAAAAAGGATTAGTAGCAACCCTTTCTTTTTCATGCAACGCTCCCCCTTTTCGTCACAAATGCTAGATTTACACTATCATAGGCTACACCGAAAAAACTACTTCGTTATTCCGAAAAAGCAATAGTGGTTTTCCGAAACACCTTATTTCGGTATTCCAAAATTACCAATAATTATGGATAATATATAGGTACTTAAGATCGAAATGGGGCAATATTATCATGCAAATATTTGAGAGAAAACGATGAGTAAATGGACATATAGTATTTTCATAACCTACTTACTCCTCGGTATTTATGTGCTAGTAGTGGCAATACAAATACCTTTAATTTGTATTTATGTGGACACAACTAGCGGACAGCCTATCATAGATGAATTCTATTATCCCGATTGGGCGCAGCAAAACAACATTGAAAAAGGTGATCTTCTACTGACAATCGATGGCAAACCTGCAGAAGATGTTCGTTCTATCCAACTCAATTCTATCGTTAGAAGTGCTAAGGAACTAACGTTTATGAAGCCTAATGGTAATGTTCATTCTGTTAAAGTTAAGCATAAAGATATTCCGGAAGAATTTTATTTGCAAATTATTTTTCCAATGTTTTATTTTGTCTTATCTTTTGGGGTCGCCATTTATTTATGTCGAAGAAATAAAGATAATCTACTAACTAGTCTACTAACATTATTTTTGTTAACCTGTTCATTGGCATATATAAGTACAGGAGCATCAGCTAGAGGAAATCTAATTGGATCATTAGTAATAACTATTGGTATCGTTTTATGCATAGTGCTTTTTATTCACTTTTTACAATTTTATTTCCGCTATCTATGTATAGAATGGCGCCACATCAATACTAAGTGGCTTTATTTAATAATACTATTAATACCTTGCAGTGATTTCATTATAATAGTTAATTCTGATTTCAGGACGATAGCATCATTAATTAATTTAGGATTGTTTGCCTTACTAGTTCTCTATGCCATCTATATTTTACTAACTAGTTATTTACGAACTAAACTAGCAAAAATCCGACTAATCTCCATTGCGTTTATTACGCCTTTCTTACCGTTTTTACTGTTTTTCGTCATACCTGAAATATTAAGTCAAAACCCTATTTTGCATTCTGAGGTAGCTGCATTATTTTTATTGTTTATTCCATTTTCTTTTATCTTCATTCAAGTGAATGAACGATTATTCGATATTGAATATCAATTATCACGTTTACGCTATTATTCAACACTTGCCTTTTTTAGTACATTAATAGTAACTACAGGCATTACCTATCTGTTAATAGACAAACTATCGATTGTTGAAATTACAATTGTCTTTATACTTGTATTCCTAGTCATCATTATTAGCTTCTATATTAAAGAGCAGCTTGATTTTAAATATCGAAAGATCATTTTTTCATCCACTGGTAATTATGTACATAATTTATATGCTGCCGTTAATCGTATGGGTAAAGTAAAAACCCAGCAAGAATTACTGGATCAATTCAAGTATGAGATAACAGAAAAGCTAGGTACTACTGCTTTTACAATTATATCAATAACGGAAGATGTGCCATTCACTCATGGCGAAGTTAGCATAGAGAATGAAATGACTCATCTGCTATTACATGATACAGGTGAAGAAAAAATCATATTAAAAATTAGACATGTATTACAAAAGGAAGAGCTTCTTTGGTTAGAGTTACTTGCCCTCTATGTTTCAATGTTTATTGATAATTTGAAGCTTATTGAAGATTTAGTATGTGAAATAAGGCTTATGCAGGATAACAATGATACACAGCTTCCTTGGCTCGATAAATTATTATGGAATATCATTGAAAAGGAAAAAAGTATTTTAGCACAGGAATTACATGACACCATATTGCAAGAGCAACTTCATTTAGCGAGAGAGTTAGATGTAATTGCTAGCTCGCCTATTATCAAAAAAGAAAAGGTATTAGACATTCGAGAGCAATTGCTAAATGCAACGAAGGATTTACGTGAGTATTGTGAGAATCTAAGCCCCCCATTGCTTGACACATTTGGGCTTCAAATCGCCTTAAAAAAACTGATTCAAAAGGTGAAAATACGTGCGGACTTTTTGTTAAACGCCCAAATAGAACGTGTCCAATTTCAAGATGCAACCTTACATTTAGTTGTCTATCGCCTAGTACAGGAGCTTTTAAATAATGCAATTAAGCATGCCGATGCAACTGAAGTTTCACTAAAACTACAAGTGATAAATCGAGGTTTTATCCTTCAATACGATGATAATGGTATTGGCTGCGATATTGAAGATTTAATGCAATCTTCAGCTTCTATGGGCATTAACGGTATTCGAGAACGTGTCCGTGCTTTTAATGGGGACATCAGGATAACCTCCAGTCATAATGAAGGAATGCATATAGTTATTCAAATACAAGAGGACGTGGAATCACATGATTGAAATTCTTATTGTAGATGACCATCCTGTAGTTTTAGATGGTACAAAAACATTATTACAGGATTTAACAAATGTTCATATAGACACTGAGCAGGATAGTGCCGCTGTTCTGTCTAGAATGGATGCTCAAGCTTTTCAATTATTTTTAATCGATATAAATATGAAGCCAATCAATGGCATCCAACTTTCAGAAGTGATTAAGAAAAAGCAACCAGAAGCACTGATTGTACTCTATACAGGCTATGAGCTTTCCGATTATTACGAACTTCTTATCGAAAAAAAGGTCGATGGACTATTATCAAAGCTTGCCACGAAACAGCAAGTTATTCAAACCATTGAAGCCACACTAAGAGGTGAGATATTACTAGCGGCTGATTTTTTAGATTTTGTACAGCAGCGCACCAATCTAACAAATGTACAGCAAGAGGTTTTACTAAGCCACAAGGAGCAAGAGATATTACAGCTTGTCGCACAAGGTTGTACAAATAAAGCAATTGCTTCAGCCATTGGGGTCACACAGCGCACCGTTGAAAACTATTTATCCAAACTTTTTGTTAAACTAAACGTAGAATCCCGTGCAGAGGCAGTAATTGTCGCTAAAGAGAAGGCATGGATAGACTAATTTTATTAAAAATAGATTTAATGTAAATTTTTTCTTACTAAAAGCGGAATATACTGGATAAATATTTGGAACTGATATATAATAAAAACAATAATTAAATTACTTCATCTTAGCCGTTAAAATCACGTATTCAAAAGTAATACGAGCTTTTGAATATGTGATTTTTTTGCAAGCGATCGAAGCAATATGATTGTTTAATTTTTTTGGGAGGTTGTTCACATGACACAAGGTACAGTAAAATGGTTTAACGCAGAAAAAGGTTTTGGTTTCATCGAAGTAGAAGGTGGAAATGATGTATTCGTACACTTCTCTGCAATTCAATCTGATGGCTTTAAAACTTTAGAAGAAGGCCAAAAAGTAGAATTCGGCGTTGAAGAAGGTAACCGCGGACCACAAGCAACTAATGTTGTAAAGCTTTAATTTTAGCTTTAGAATAAACATTGCAAAATTCAAGAGACATCCAAATTGATGGATGTCTCTTTTTTACGGTTATTTTATTTGTACAGTTTCAAATTTTGAATGATAGCACACTATATTCAAAGCTCCTATATAAAATGGATAAAACAAGAGCATCGCAAAAAGAATTAACCCTTGTACGGGCGCAGGCATATCTCCCTGATAAGTGATCGGATACACACTAACAAATATAAAAATGAATAGCACTGTATATGGTAGCCACAAAATTGTTGTCCAATCGACGATGCGCTATCCACTTAAATGATAGTTTATATAGCACAATAGTTGCTACAACAAAACCAACACCATGTAAAAGTAATGCTATCATATCGAAATATTGCTCTTCCCACCCCGTAAGTCTCACAATGCGATAATAATTCACTTGCATTTCCAAAGAAATAAAGAACATTAACCCATATAACATACTCACTACATTCAACTTAAGAAAATAATTCATTCAAAACATCCTTATGCGTAAGAATGTAACCCTGCAATCACTAGATTTACAAATACCTGATTAAACACGATAATGCCAAAACCAATAATCGCTAACCAAGCTGTCTTTTCCCCTTCCCAGCCTTTGGAAAGTCGGAAATGAAGGAAAGCAGCATAAAATAAAAATGTTATAAGTGCCCACACTTCTTTAGGGTCCCAGCCCCAATACCTACTCCAAGCAATCTGTGCCCAAATCATGGCAAACAAAAGTCCACCTAAAGCAAACAGCGGAAAGCCTATTACAACAGCTCGATATGTAATTTCATCCATTAATGCTGGCTGTACACGATTTGTTAATGGCTTTAATAAAACAATTAACCGTCTTCTCGTAATGAGTAAAATCAACACATACAAAATCGTTCCAACGATAAATGACCAAACTATAGAATTCAATTTCTTTGCATCTAACTTGTTTGTAATCTGCAAAATACCAACCTGATCCCCACTAGATGTTACTGCATCTTTATTGACAATTAGCGGCTTCATCGTATAAACGGCTGTTTCTACCTTATCTAGCTTATTTTCAAATTGAACCTCGACCTTATCTGCTGCTATGTTAAAATATGTGGCCACGCCGATAAAGCCAATTACGACAATTAAACAATACATAACAAATTCTAAGGCAAATGTACTAAACGAAAATTTAGAAACATCTAATGTTCTTAACAAATAAATAATCCCGGTTGCGAACGAAATCGATAAAATAGCACTTGAAAATGCAACGGTCATAACATGAATCGTTAACCAATTGCTTTGCAGTGATGGAACAAGTGGTGATACTGTTTTTGTAAAAACGCTTCCATAACCGAGAATAATTAATGACACAGAGATGGTAAACAAACCTACAACAATTTGCTTATATAAAAAATGAATGATCAGATAGCTGCCAGTAAGCATGATGCCAAAGAATGTCATAAACTCATACATATTACTTACAGGTGCATGATCAACAGCAATCCACCTTAAAATGAAATAAACTAGCTGTAAGACAAAAGCAATATATGTAAGTAATATCCCAACTTTTCCAAATATCCTTCCTTTTGATTTCACGGCAAGCCCAATCGGTATAATGGCGATTAGTAATAAAATAAATGCCACAAACAATGAATTACTACTTGTACTTAATAATGTTTCTTTACTCAATGTAACATCCTCCAATGTATTTTTTGGGAAACCGCATAATTACTCCCAATAAAAATAACGTCATTCATAAAAATAAGTGCCATCATTTACCTCTAAATAATCTTATTTTTTCGAATTGTTACAATTTCATGGCGTGAAAAACGTACAGTATAAAAGGTCTCTAAAAAGACGTCCTCATGTCAAAAAACCATCTATACAATTAAATAGATGGCGAACTATAAAAGTTGGCATGCCTCAACCTACATCTTACTAAAATTAGAAATAAAAGTCTATTTCTTTCGAGGCAGCTATGTGACAATAAGTATGCGCAAATGTTACATAACGTTATGTAAAACAATTGGAGGTTTACTATGAAACAAAATATTTATGACCATCCTGAATTTTTCCATCAATATCAAAAACTTCGCCAAGCACCAAATAACTATAATAACTTGCTTGAAAAACCAGCGTTAAAATCCCTGCTTCCTAATATCACTAATTTACGAATACTTGATATCGGCTGTGGAATGGGAGGATTTGCGTTCTATTGCATAGAAAATAACGCACAGCATGTAACCGCTATTGATGTTTCACACAATATGCTAGCAATTGCTAAAAGTGAACATGCCCATCCGCATATAGACTACAATTTGCGAGCAATAGAGGATTATCATGCAGCTCCTAACAGCTTTGACTGTATAACGAGCTCGCTTTCCTTACATTATATTAAGGATTTTAGTGCAGTAATTGGTAAAATTGCGAAAATGCTTCGCCCTGGTAGCGTTTTTATTTTTTCTGTAGAGCATCCGATTGTTACAGCTCGTCAATCAATAGAGGATAATTGGATTTATGATGACAGTGGCAAGAGGAGCCATTACGCAATTGACGATTACCATAATGAGGGCTTGCGTGAGCGACCATGGCTTGTGGATGGTGTTGTTAAATATCACCGTAGCATTTCTACAATCATTAATACATTAATCGCACATGACTTAACGATAGAAAAAATGCTAGAGCCGCTTCCTGATTCAGAAGCTATTCAAAAACTTCCTTCATTAGAAAATGAGCATCGTCGCCCTTCATTTTTATTAATACGAGCAAAAAAATAACCTTTCATAGTTGCAAGTCTCGCAGCAGTATCTTACTGCCCGAGACTTGCCTTCTACTACTTTAATTTCACATAAATAATTTCTGGATCTCCTTCGTCTAAGTTTTCAATAAACCCACTTTTTATAAATCCCGCCGTTTCAAATACTTTATGCATACTAGCATTTGATTGGTTAGTAGAAGAAAAGATTTTTGGAGTGGTAGACATCTCTACATAAAAATCTAATAATGCTGTGGCAATGCCCTTTCTTCTCTCAGATGGCTTAACAATAACTAATGAAATGAAGCTATTGTCAAAAAAGTCATTCGTAAAAATAAGAAAGCCCGCAATCCCTTTTCCACTCTGTTGAATGATACAACGCTTCTCGTTAATTGCAGTACGCAAATACTCCCTTCTCGAAAAATCTCCAATTACTTCTTGATCAATCCTACATATTTCATCGAAATGGTCCATACGTGCTTCCAGCAATTCTGTTCACCTCATTCTTTTATAGCTAAATTCATGGTTGTACGACAAAAAGATTTTTCTAAAGCACACCATTTCTAATCAAGTTTTTCTCTATCAATATTACCCATGTAATAACTCATCACTTTAATCTTCTCCCTGAACCCTATTGCCAGCCTTCCTTCATCGACAAATCCGCATTTTTTATAAAGTGACTGTGCGGCAACATTCGGTAGATTAACCCCTAACACAAGCTCATTGATATTTGGAAAATGCTGCAAAACAAAGTCCGGCAAAAGCCGTAATGCCGCTTTCGCATAGCCTTTCCCTTGTTCATAAAAGTCTGTCGAAAAGGCACGGATTAAAATTGCGTGTTCATTTGAGGAATATGGCTGAACACCCTCTTTTTCATGTAACACAAAGAAGGTCACGAGCTTGTCTTGATCTATTAAAAGAATGGCATGACGATTCTTGTCCAGCTTCACTAGTTCAATGCTCTCTTTCGGAGACATCGTATAGCGGAGCTGCTCCTCTGTAATCGTGTATCGTTCAATTAAGTGATCATCATTTTCTTCATAAAATTTTAATCTCATCGAAGCTCTCCTTTTCATCTTTAGTCCTCGTAATCTACTTAATTAACCTCCCCTTCTTTCTTCTTTAGATTGGTCTAGGCACAGTTGATTCTCTTCATAATATATTGAACAAATGACAAATATAATGTATTCTAACATGATTTTGAAATTTATTGTGGAGTAGGTGTAAATTTTGGAATTATTAGAGAGAGCTTCTAAGCGAAAAGAAACTGCCATGCTCATTCTAGAAGAATTGGAACTACCAGAAAAATGGAATACAATTGGTCAATCTTATATTGTCGGCGATACAGCGATTTACTAGTGGATCAAGATATCGATATCGAAACATTTTGTGTTCGCCCGAATGCAGCAAAAGCTATGTCGATATTATCTGATTTAACTAGCAATCCGAAGGTTTTAGAATTGAAATATCGTAATTTTTCGAAAACAACATTTAATGGTTACTATTTTAATTTACAATATGAGCATACGCCATCAGAAATTTGGAATATTGATATGTGGCTGTTTTCTGAAACACGGAATGGCCCTCTATCAAGAGATTTAGTATCGATAATGAACGATTCCTTAACAATGGAGAGTCGAAAGTATATTTTAAGTATTAAAGAAGAACTACTTAAGAAATCCCTAGTACTTCCTTCGATTTATGTATATAAAGCAGTGTTAGACTACGATATTCAATGCACAGACTATTTTCTAAATTGGATAGAGCAACAAAATGTAGACAATCAGACAAATTGGCCCCCTTCAAAAACTATAATTAAATAGATTTATCACCTAAAATTGGGGATACATTTATTAAAACGTATGCCATTTATGGTATAAGTTGAATTGAGTGGAGAGACTGGGCGACTCTCGGGGATCAGCGTCACAGCTGAAACCTCGGAGCGAAGAAGCTCATCGGACGCGCCCAGTCGGAACGGAAATCACCATTCGTTATGGAGATGAGCCATTAAAATATTTATTTCTATTAATTACCAATAATGCTACTATAAAGATATCTAAACTAAAGGAGTTGTGCATATGAGTGCGGAAATTGCAGTAGATGTTTTGTTTATACAACAAATAATCCAAGGGGTGTAGACTCTAACTGCAGCCCTTGAACAAGGGAGAAAAAAATGGAAAATTATTTTAAAGAATTTCTTACAGGTCAATCTATTACTTTACAGCAAATGACTGCCTCCGACTTAGAAGCATTTGTAAAAATTGAAAGTGAAAAAAAATCGTTGCTCCTTGCCAACGACGAAATTCCCTTTCCAAAAACATTCGAGGATCATTCTTCATTCTTTCAAAGTATTAGTGGCAAAAAAGAGGAGTTTATCTTCGGTATATTTGAAAAGTCGACTAATGAGCTTATCGGCTCCTGTGGTGTTTATGGAATCAACTGGAAAAATAGTACTTGCTTTGTAGGCATATCGATTGGCGAACAATGGCACGGTAAAGGGCTTGGAACCGATGCCATGAAAACTCTTATTCATTTTATTTTTAATTATATTTCCATTAATAAAATTAAACTTCAGGTTTTCAGCTTTAATAAAAGAGCTATTCGTTCCTATGAAAAATGTGGCTTTACAAAAGAAGGTATTCTACGAAATGAGATTTTCCGCTTCGGCCAAATTCATGATGTAGTTTTATTTGGTTTATTGCGAGAAGATTGGACTCAAATAGGATAAGCAATTTTTCGTAGAGTGGAAAAACATCTGCTTTCTCGATAAATCATATAAAGTTCTCGATAAAAATAGAAGAAGGGGCTGCCAGTAGACAGCCCCTTCTTCTATTCTTTCCAAATTCTTTGAACCTTACATAACATGAAATGCTGGAATGTTAGTTTATACACATCAGGCAATCAATTATACCTCGGCATACTTCTGTAGCTGACGCTTTGCTTTCGCTACAGAAAATAATTGTAGCTGACGCTTTGCTTTTGCTATCAAAACAATTGGATATCGCTATTGCCTGAGTAAGAGTAGCTTTAAAAACATTTTTTAGGAACAAATACAAAAAGACCAGAATCTCAGCAATGAAGTGAGTCCTGGTCAATTCGCGAAAGTGAATCTTACTAATCTTTGCTTAGTTTTAGATTCTATTAATATGTACGATTAAGTCCAATAAAAGTTACAGTAATTATTAAAAAAATTAAATTTTTATTTAAAGTGCTTAAAAATAATTTCTTAACTTATGTTTTATGGGCATTGTTAAAATGCTTCAGATGTAGGTACAGATCCATTATGCCTCGGCATAATTGCGTCTAATCGGTTTTGTTCTTGCACAAAGCCGATTCCATAACATCCGCTGAGGTTTTTGGTCAACAGACTTTGTAGTTTCACTAGATTCTCCATCCTCAAATGCGAAATTTGGATGACTCCATATTTGATGAATGGCAGCGTCAAAATCCAATATATTTCCATTAGATAGTATTCTTTCTTTAAATTTTTGTTCTTGTACTATGCCCACTACCGTCTGAAAGGCTCTTTTATAAGGACTACATGACCTCAATCCTCAAACCCTTTGTCAGAAAGTGGACGATTGTACTCATCAGCTGTATAGCTGGGAATGAGTATGTCTTACAAAGTAAATGACGGTCAATATTACCTCCGCTATTTTTCTTCTGATTTTACTTTCTTTTCTTTCATATAATTGTATAAGTCAACCTTCCACATACCATCCTCTTTAAGTAAGGCAAATGTCTTAAGATAGTGAGAGCTTCCAAAAATTATCTCTATTTTAACTATTGCTATACTTTCAGTGCTAGAATCTTTATTCAAGGAAATATTATCGTAGTATCTGTACATTAAATAATCCTGTATTTGCTCATCTAATAAATAATCTATATACTCCGCTATAAAGGTTTCTTTATCTGGAAGCTCATTGTTATTGTAGGTAATGGTATAGAGCTTATCGAAATTATTCTCAAATATTAAATTCATCATAATTAACACCATTTCTTCTGGTGTAAAAGTCTTCAAACTATTAATATTCCCTTTGCGTAAAAATTCATCATATAAAGTTCTTTTTTCCTCTGTCAATTCCTCTAAGTATGTAAAATCATAATCTCTATCAATGACCGGAGATGTCGATTTAGACTCTTCCACGTGTTGAACGGAATGGTTAGTAACCGCTGTTGATCCTGGAGATTCGCCTGTTTTTGTTTTCATCTCTGAACACGCTATTAACATTAAACTAGAAACGACAATAACCCATATTATTGGTAACCTTAACTTCAACACCGTATCCCTCCTCCTATCATTTAATAGATTCACAAACTAATTTACCCACCATTCCATATATTTCGAAAATTCTCAACATTATTAATCAAAATAAAATCTCCTCAATAACAAACAGCAAAGAAGTTAATTTGATAAATTGTGACAAGATACGTAGTCCGTTAAAATTTCAGTCGATTCCGACATAGATTTTCATAGTAAAAAAGAAGCAAATCTATTAAATATCACCCTTGCCCTTTCCTTAAATATGTCCAAAAAAAAACCCTAACATTCTAATATAAAGGGTTAAATAACATATAATTAATGCAAATTAAGGTAATTTAAATAGGTCAAAACATACAATATTAGAATTTCTTATTTATTCACTAAATAAAAATGAATATATTTTTCTATGACTAAATTACGAATTTCTCAACCTATACACAATGTGACATATTTTTCGTTTTAGGTGAGATACAATGAAAAAGTTGAATCGAGGTCAATGTATTTCAAGAATATGAAGAAAAAATTTTAGGGGGAAAAGATTTTGGTTAATATATCGTTTAAACAATTCTTGAAGATGGAGATTGAAATTAAAAGGAAAGATATGTATAAAAAGGCTATGGATTTAGGTTTCACCCATCCTAGCGTTGTAGATTGTAGTCAAGAATTAGATGACCTACTAAATAAATATTCAAAAGCGATCAATAAAGCAAGCTAAAACTATTTTCAATGATCCGTCTAGTTTTATCCTGTTTTAGGTTCCGAATATAAAATTCCTATTGTTATTGTAAAGATACGTATAAACAACATAAAAATGGGATATCTTCTTTATGACAGGAAAAAGGAGGCCTAAAAATGCAGGTATTTTTTTTATCATTGGTCGTTTCAAGCTTTTTACTACAGCAACCTCAAGATTCAGTAGAAAATACAGCACCTATTCTTTGCATACCTTCTGGAACTACATCTTATAAATATCCTAATAATCAATATCAGACATTTCGTACTGAGAATGATTTTTATCATCAATTAGATAAGACAATCTATGAGGAATATAACGATGCTACCTTAAACATTCGTCAAAAAATAGCCTTTAAGGACGTAGCGAAGGCTGAGGAAACATTTCATCTAAAAACAAATTTTAAACGTAAAAAATTAGACCTCTCTCAACATACTTTTATTCATCCCAATCGACAAGTATATTTTTTAGCATCCTTTAAGCAAAATAATCAGGAGACTTATCATAAATACCTGGTCATTGACGTTGAGACACAAACTATCCTTTTAGGAAATAGTAATTATCAAGAGAACAGCGCCAATTAAATGTATTTCGTTTGTTGTTTAATTTATTGTATGCTTGAAAATTGATTAATAGTAGCAAATTCGAAGAAAAAAACTACATTTTTAAGTGATTTTTACAAAAACATACATCGCGATATTTATTTCATTTTTTTAACTCGCCTCTAGTGGTAATGAATTCCCACTAGCAGGCGAGCTAAATTGTTTAATCCCCTTTATAAGATAAAGCTTTTTGCTGTATTTCTTGCTTTATTTCCTCTATAAACTGTTGCAACGTTTTTTCTATTAATGCTTGCTGACCATATTTACGAACAGTGACATGTTGATTATCCATTTCTTTATTACCAAGCACTAAAATATAAGGTATTTTTTTCATTTGAGCTTCACGAATTTTTTTACCCAGCTTTTCTTGTCGATCGTCAATGCTTACACGGATTTGTTCCTTTTGTAAAGCATCAACTACTTGCTGTACATATTCTTGATGGCTATCTGCAACCCCAATTACTTTAACTTGCTGAGGTGCAAGCCACGTTGGGAACGCCCCTCCAAAATGCTCAATCAATATACCTAAGAAGCGATCAATAGAACCGAATACCGCTCGATGAATAACGACTGGTCTTACTTTTTCATTCTGTTCATTGATATACGTTAAATCGAATTTCTCAGGTAGTTGGAAATCGAGCTGTACTGTTGCACATTGGTGACTGCGATGAATGGCATCTTTAATATGAATATCAATTTTTGGTCCATAAAATGCTCCGTCACCTTCATTAATTGTAAAAGGAAAGCCTAGATTAGTTAGTACGTTTTCTAACGCCGCTTCAGCTTGATTCCAAAGTTCAATATCACCCATATAATCAACTGGGCGTGTTGATAATTCAATATCGTATTGGAAGCCAAAAACTTTGTATATCTCATCAATAATTTTCAGTGCGAGCGCAATTTCATCTTCAATTTGCTGTGGAGTAACAAAAATATGTGCATCATCCTGACAAAAAGTACGAACTCGTAAAAGTCCATTTAATGCGCCACTAAATTCATGACGATGAACTTGACCAAACTCTGCCATACGAATCGGTAAATCTCTATACGAATGTAAAGCATTTTTAAAAATCAACATATGTCCAGGGCAATTCATCGGCTTTAATGCGAAGCTTTGGTCGTCTACATGTGTAAAGTACATATTGTCTTTATAGTAATCCCAATGTCCTGACTGCTCCCATAGACGCTGGTTCATCATCAATGGTGTCCGTACTTCTTGATAATCAAATTTTGCTTGTACATGACGTAAATAAGACTCCAATTCGTTGCGAATAATTTGACCATTTGCTAAATAAAACGGCATTCCTGGTGCTTCTTCCGAAAACATAAATAACTCTAGTTCTTTTCCAAGCTTTCGATGATTCCGCTTCTCCGCTTCTTCTAAGAAAACAAAGTGTTCCTCAAGCTCTTTTTTTGAGGCAAATGCTACACCGTATATACGCTGAAGCATTTGATTATTGCTATCTCCACGCCAGTAAGCTCCGGACACATTCATTAATTTAAAATGTTGTAATTTACCTGTAGAAGGTACGTGGGGCCCTCGACATAGATCGTAAAAATCTCCTTGTTCATAAACCGTCACAACTTCATGTTCAGGAATATCCTCTAATAACTCTAGCTTTAGCGCATCATGAGCAAATAGCTGTTGTGCTTCTGCTCTTGTTACTTCTTTACGCTGAATTTGTATATTTTCTTGCACAATTTGCTTCATCATTTTTTCAATTTGTCGCAAATCACTAGGGGCAAAGGAATGCGCAATATCGATATCATAATAAAACCCATTTTCGATTACAGGCCCAACCCCCAATTTAGCATCAGGGTATAAACGCTTAATTGCTTGAGCTAACAAATGAGCTGTTGAATGACGAATAATCTGAATTCCTTCTTTTGAGCTAGCATCGTACAGGGAAATTTGTGTATCTTCCAAAATCGGGCGTGTCAAATCAATGATGGTCCCGTTCACACTCCCTACGATTGCTTTTTTACGTAAAGCTGGGCTTATCGCTTGTGCAATGTCGGTTAGTGTAACACCTTTTGAAAATGCTTGTTGTTTCCCATCTGGAAATTGAATGTTAATTAATTGATTTGACATGTTCTCTACTCTTTTTTTAGTAAATGAAGATAAAAAAAACACATATTCGCCCCATAAAGGGACGAGTATGTGTTGATTACCCGTGGTTCCACCCAAATTCCCACTAGATGCACTAGTGGCTCATTGCTATGCAGTAACGTTGCAATAACGGTGCAAGTTTCCAAGCACTGCTCAAAGGTAGTAAGATTTGCTAGCTGCATTAGGAAGCTTTCAGCCATGGCCGCCCTCTCTGTAAATCGCTTATCAAAACTCGTGTCCTTGTCATCGCCAATTTCATTGCTTTGTGAAATTGTTATTTACTGTAACAAATGCTCCAATACTTGTCAATGTTAGAAAATTATTTTTCACAGAACAATTTTGACTATTCTTCCAAGTATGTCCTTTCCTGCACATTCCACTTTTAGCAGGAAAGTTGCGATATAATCGCAATCTCTAAGCTAAGTTTTCATCCACTTCGTACTTCTAAAGTCTCCTTGTCAGAATGCCACTTAATATGAATAATTGGGACAGCATCCTTTTTAAAAATTTTTGCACTTTCTCTTTTCTTTAAGACAAACTGCTTATCCATATTCACTCGGGCGTCATCGAATGTTATTTTTTCTTTAGACCCTTCTATAGTTATTTGTAAATCACCTAAATCTTTCTCTTCTCCTAGATAATAAAGTTGTAAGCCCTCCTCGGTATTACTATGATATACTGCCTTCCAGTTCTCACTTTTCGCTATGTAATGTACCTCCCCTTGTTGATTCGTACTACAAGCAACTAACACAAACATCATCAAAATTAGGAAGCATAATTTTTTCATCAAATATCAATTTTCCTTTCCTTGAAAGTTATCATGTAAATATCAACTTCAATCTATCCTTCTTAATTCTATAGAGAAAGCTGTTATTCGGCTTGAATAGTTGTCATCAATGTGTATCCCCCTTACATGAATTGTGTAAACCAAGCAATATATTTTGCTCCAGGTATAAATAATAGCTGTGCCAAAAATGTGCCTAGTAGTCTTGATCCCATCATCATAACAGAAGCTTGTTTAAGACTTAAGTAGCTGCCTCTTTGATTGATAACATCATCTGCCAGAATGGAAATTTTAGGGTCAATAAATATAATTAGTAACATCGTTGCTACACCATTAATAAGTCCTGATGACATCACAGCAGTATTCGATCTTTCAGGAACTAATAAAGAGGCGTAAAGTGCAGACAAGACACCAATTGTATAGATGGCCGTTATAACGACATTCACCATAAATAATTTAAGGGGAATATCACGCCAGCTAATCCCCTTTAAGTATGAAAAGCTTGGCAAATGAATATGTTTTATCCCCCGTTTGATATACTCAATACTAAAACCTTTTTTGAATAATGCTGGAATGGAGCCTCTTTCCTCAGACAAATGAATAATAGCCCTTGAAAATATCGCTACAAATGTCGGCAATAGTAGAATGCCTACCAATGTACCTAGTGAAGCGGCGCCAATAAGTATGCGGAATTGCTGTTCCACAAATGCCAATGTGTTTTCCGTTGGTGCTGTGTCAGTCAGACTTCCGGTAAAAGGCTGCTGCATCATGTTTGCTAGCCTAGAAAACATGACCATGACATTAAACAATGATAGTGCAGAGGCTAATAATTTTACACGTGCACCCGATAATCGAACTGCATACGCAAGTGTTTCGATCGAATGAATGATGAGAATAAACAAGCCAATCATTATTAATTTATCTGTCAAAATATCCAAAACCTATTACCTTCTTTTCGGTTGATGATTGGTCGGCACTCTTGTATGATTTTTAGTAATCGTTTGATCCAATCTCGTACATATACTTCCCATTCTTCACGAGGAATTGTCGCTGATAGAGAAAGCGATTGCAATTTTTCTGGCATCATATGCATTTTACTTCTTAACAGCACATTATCTTCTGACTCCTCGTCGATAAAAAGTAAATATCCCCCTTCTACAGGCTCTCTGTAAACCTTCAAGCACTCTTTAGTTCGATATACCTTTGTGGAATATCGTTTACCCTCAATTTCAACTTCATAATGTCCTCTACTCCTATGTTGAATTCGGACATGAGTACCATCTAAGCGTTGGATAGTCGCTTCAAACTCTAAAAGCTGCTCATCATCCATCTGAATTCCAAAAATCCAATGATTCCTATGGGGACTTTTCACATCTGCATCATATGTATCATACCTTATATTATATTTATTTGAGTCATCGCAGCTATCCTCTGTTAGATATGTTGCAATAAGTTCGTCTAAGGCTTGTTCATCTAACTGATTGCCATAGGTTAAGATGGCAATGTGCTTTTGAACCCCAGCAGCATATTTGTATAATTCCTCTTCATTGTCTATCTCCCAAGGTTTTTCCTTATAGTATAGTAACGATTACACCAAAGACACTCCTTCTTATATATTCTACGAATTATACTTGAATAAGTTCCGTTATTTCCCTACCAAATAGAAAAGCTATTCATTAGTACTTTACTCCTAACGAATAGCTTTTTTATTTAATGATTCATTGCAAAGTCATTATTCCAGCTAGTTGAGTCAGATAGCTGGTAGGTCACCATATTGGCTGTTACTGCAAGAATCACACCTGCTCTGGATTTATCTGTAGAGATAGGGTCCTCTAATACTAATACAATATACCCCTCACCCCGTCCCAGAGGATCTATAGCATTTGTAGCGTTGATTTCGAAGGTTGTATACGTTTTCTCATTTGTAGCGGGGAGTAATTTTTCGTCCTGATAGGCTCCATATTCCTTTAAATTATAACAAACAGGCATCCATCCTTTTGACCAATCAATGCTGCCCATTATTTCTTTTTTACGATGTGCCAGTTTGCCAATTGAAAATGTAAAGTATATTTTCATAATAGCTTGATCTAATTCATTTTTTCCTTCACATACAGCTGTTACCTCCAGCCTAATATCCTCGTTCGAATGCTTCCAAATTACCACTAAAGTCACAGTGAAAACACAGATAACAAGTACTATGCCGATAACGACAAATCCCATTTAGTCCCTCCTAACATCTTAACGACTGTTACTATTAGATTACCATGTTTTAGGAGGAATAGGATTTTTTCATCAAACAATCTTATGAAATGACACGGGCATAAATGATAAGACAAAAAACGAGTATGTTGCGTATTAAAGAGCAGTAATTTATCTGGACCGAAGCGAAGCGTCATGTACAGTACTTCCACCCCGATTGGTAAAAACTAATATTCAGTGGGGAAAGAAAACCCCCACTGAATATAGTTTCACTTTATTTAGTAGCTTGTAACTCCGCTTTCAAAGTAAATGGCATATTTAAATAATCGTACTTAATCGTTATTTTTTTAATATTAGGTGCTTCGACCTTCACGGCATAATACTGAGGCTGCTTCCCAATGGCTTTGCGATCTATGTATTGACTAGGGAAAATGTTTACCTGCCTTAATTTATAATACGAAATATTTGGATTACCCACTAGCTTCGTTTCTGCTTCAAACGGTTCAGATTTACTCACGACGAGCTCGATATTTTCAGGCATTTTATCATTGACAAGTATTTGCTGAAGCTTTACGTCTCGCAGTCCTTTATTCTCTATTTCTACGATTTTTATAGCTGAATCATCTGTAGGATTTGTATAGCTATTCATGACAAGTGGTGGATTGCTTTTTAAATAAATGATAAATGCCGCTCCCACCACTAGAACACTAAATAATAAAACAAATAGTAATTTTTTCATTTCTTTCCTCACTTTCTTGCTACCCATCAAGTATAGCGAGAAATCGTAGGTGATGAAACCTCGAAAATAAACAGTGGATTTTTTCCGTCGCTCTGGAGGGGCTATCCACGATTTTGGATGTTCTATCCATCATTCCTGAGTGTCTATCCACGACTTTGGACGTTCTATTCATCATTCCGAAGGGGCTATCCACGATTTTGGACGCTCTATCCATCATTTCGAAGGGGCTATCCGCGACTTTGGATGTTCTATCCATCATTCCGAAGGGGCTATCCGCGACTTTGGATGTTCTATCCATCATTCCAGAGGGGCTATCCACGACTTTGGATGTTCTATCCATCATTCCGAAGGTTCTATCCGCGATTTTGGATGTTCTATCCATCATTTCGGAGGGTCTATCCGCGACTTTGGACGTTCTATCCATCATTTCGAAGGGACTATCCACGATTTTGGACGTTCTATCCATCATTCCGGAGGTTCTATCCACGATTTTGGATGTTCTATCCATCATTTCGAAGGGGCTATCCACGATTTTGGACGTTCTATCCATCATTCCGAAGGTTCTATCCGTGACTTTGGACGTTTTATCCCATCATTCCGAAGGTTCTATCCACGATTTTGGACGTTCTATCCATCATTTCGAAGGGGCTATCCACGATTTTGGACGCTCTATCCATCATTTCGAAGGGGCTATCCTCGATTTTGGACGTTCTATCCATCATTCCGGAGGGGCTATCCTCGACTTTGGACGTTCTATTCATCATTTCGAAGGGGCTATCCACGACTTTGGATGTTCTATCCATCATTCCGAAGGGGCTATCCGCGACTTTGGACGTTCTATCCATCATTCCGAAGGGGCTATCCACGATTTTGGACGTTCTATCCATCATTCCGAAGGGTCTATCCGTCGCTTCAAGTTCTAGTGAGGATTTTTTACGTCAATTTACTTCTTTGCGCTAGCCTTTAATACAAATAAAAACAACCTGACTCAATATAAGCCAGATTGCTTTGCTAATCTTATTTCATCACGAATTGGAATCCCATCATTGCCGATTAAAGGAATTTCAGGTTTATATGCTCTTGCTTGCTCGACCGCGTTTTGTATAATTTCAACTAAATGATAACCTCGTTTTTGATAAAATTTTAACGCGTGTAAATTATCATTTGTCGTAATGAGGGTAATCATTGTGCAGCCTTGTTCGAATGCATGTTGTTCAACTGCTTGTACAAGCAATGAACCAATCCCCTTTCCCTCCACAATACTATCAAGGGAAATAATTTCACATTCTTTATCACGAATGATATACGTTACGAGGCCTAAAATCGTGTTTTGTTCATCTGTATAGGCGAATCCAACTAATTTACTACAGTCATAAATCCCACTGGAAATGACCATTTCTGTACTTCCCCAATGCTCCTTAAAAAACTGCCATACATCATTTTGGGGTAATTGTTGAATAGGAATTACTGTCATCTATCATTCTCCTAAATTGAAAAATTAAACATACTAGCAATGGCTTTTTGAACACCTAGAAATACTGCCCACGAAATGACACCTAGTCCAATGGCAAATACGATATGGATAGATGATTTCATCGCCATATAAATAACAAACAACATAAACATCGTTGCTGGTAATCCAACGATTACACCAACCGTAAAGCGCTGAATATGCTCACTCGACTCACTTTGCACAGTAAGCCAAATAATGCTTAAAATACTGACAAGTGGTAGTGCTGCGATAATGCCCCCATAGGAAGGAAACCTTCTAGCAACCTCTGTAACAATACCAATAACGGCTGCCGAGCAAAGAATTTTTACTAATGTGTACATTATTTAGACACCTCACTCAATAGACGAAATGCCTGTAAAACTGTTTGTTGTTGTTCTTCTGAAAGCTGGTTTAGCGCATTTTGCAGTTTTTCATCATCTAACTCTGTGTTTTTCTTTAAGATGATAAACCCTTCTGCTGTAAGATGGAGATTTACTTTGCGCTGATCTTCTATGACCCTCTCCTTATTCACCCAGCCATTACGCTCCAGCTTTTTTATATGCTCAGACGCTGTATTTTGAGAAATATTCAGTAACTCTGCGATATCACGTACAGTTACTTCATCTTCCTTTTGAATCATCTGTAAAATACGCACGCTTTGATGCGAAATTGTATCTTCATGCTTTGTATGTAGATGGTAGAAAATCGTTGTAAAATAGTTGTTTATGTCTTTAATCATAAAATTTACTCCTTTTATACATCGTTTAGAACGATTATATCGTAATACTCGATATATTTAAAGAGGTATCAAAAATTCTATATTTTCAGTTTTTTAATGTTTCGGTACCATCTAGCATAAGGTTTTAACCATTTTGGATAGATAATCGGAATAGCTGTAAAAAGAAAAAGGGACCCATTCATATAAAAAAGTCCATTAAGAAAATTTTGGAGTGTATCATTAGTGAACGTATTCACAGCAAAATAAGATATGACTGCTAGACAAATTGACATAACGGGACCCCCGAGAAAAAATAATATTGTCTGAACTCGTGTTAAAGAGCTCTCCTTTTCCAATATCCCCAACGAATATGGAAACGCATTCTTCCAATTCGAAAGTTTTCTCTATTCGAAGTATAGCTTGTCCCTAAATAAACATAGGTTTTTTCTTTAGATGATTTGTCAAATTAAGTGCAACAATTGCTCATTAAAAGCCTCGTTTGCAGTTTTCCAACCAAGACATTTTCTTGGTCGGTTGTTGATATAGTTTAATGATTCTGTTAGTTCTTCTGGTGATACTTCTTCGAAATTTGTTTGCT